>JAQBGS010000076.1:0-2810 GCA_032128535.1 Nitrospirota bacterium | reverse complement strand
ATTGCAGCCGGACGGCCTCTGGTCTTTGGGCAGCATGAGGTGAATCTTCAAGGTTACGCCATTCAATCCCGCATTAATGCTGAAGACCCTCAAAATGGGTTCCGACCGTGTTCCGGAAAAATTACCGCCTATCTTTCTCCTGGAGGAGTGGGAGTTCGTATTGACGGTGCCGTGTATAAAGACTATACGGTCCCCCCCTATTATGATGCGCTGTTGGCTAAACTCACCGTACATGGCCGCACGTGGGATGAAACCGTGCGCCGGACCCATCGCTCACTCGAAGAATTTATGCTGAGAGGCGTGAAAACCACGATTCCTTTTATAACAAAAATCATGGAAGAACCCGATTTCCGCGCCGGTCGGTTTGATACGAGCTACCTCGAAACCCACCCTGCGTTATTTGATTATGAAGAAATGGAAGAACCCGAAGATTTAGTTGTCGCCCTTTCCGCAGCTATTGCTGCGTATGAAGGTTTGTAGGCATCTTGGTCGATCCAACGGATACCTCGTGTCCGTTGTCCATGTGAAAGGCTGTTTATGCCATCAAAAAAATTTCGAAAATCCCAAAAACGAACGCCAGTCGGGCGTCCGGTTCCAGCCCGCATGAAATCTGGTGCACCTCCCGCACTGGACATTGAAGCCTCGCCAAAACGCCAGGTCTATTTGACCGATGTGGCGTTACGCGATGGGCATCAATCACTCCTCGCGACACGCATGCGGACCGAGGATCTTTTGCCCGCCGCGACAGACTTAGATGAAGTGGGATTCTGGTCATTGGAAGTCTGGGGTGGTGCCACATTTGATGCGTGTCTCAGGTTTTTGAAAGAAGATCCCTGGGAACGACTCCGAGCGTTTCGCCAAGCCATGCCCAAAACTCGTCTTCAAATGTTATTGCGTGGACAAAACGTGGTGGGATATCGGCATTATGCCGACGATGTGCTTGAGAAATTCATTGAACTATCCGCCAAAAACGGGATCGATGTCTTTCGGATTTTTGATGCCCTCAATGATATTCGCAATATGAAACCAGCCATGGAAGTGGTCAAAGCCTGCGGAAAACATGTTGAGGCCACCATCTGTTACACCGTGAGTCCGGTCCACAGTCTGAATCATTTTGTCGAACAAGCGAAGCAACTCGAAGACCTCGGAGCCGATACCATTTGTATTAAAGACATGGCAGGATTACTCCCTCCATTTGAAGCCTACGAATTAATCAGTCGCCTGAAATCCACGGTGCGTACTCCGATTCATCTGCATACCCACTACACCTCCGGGATGGCTTCGATGTCAGCCCTCATGGCGATTATGGGGGGACTTGATATTTTGGATACGGCCTTGTCTCCTCTGTCAGGTGGCACGTCTCATCCTCCAACGGAATCCTTTATTGCGGCCCTTCGAAATACGCCCTATGACACCAAGCTTGACCTTCAGCAACTGGCCCCCGCCGCAGATAAACTTCGAAAGTCACGAAAACGCTATCGGCAATTTGAAAGTGACTTTACCGGCGTCGATACCGATATCCTGCTTTCTCAAGTGCCCGGCGGCATGCTGTCGAATTTGGCCGCCCAGTTAGCCGAACAAAATGCCTTAGGTAAAATCAGAGAAGTCTTGGAAGAAATTCCCCGAGTTCGAAAGGATATGGGCTATCCTCCCCTCGTGACCCCCACCAGTCAAATCGTCGGGACCCAGGCCACCTTAAATATTTTGACGGGTGAACGGTATAAGGTCATTACCAACGAAACCAAAAATTACTTTCAAGGCTTGTATGGAAAACCGCCAGGAAGTCTCAATTCCAAGATTCGTCAAAAGGCCTTAGAAGGCGACAAGCCGGTCTTAGGACGCCCAGCCGACAATCTCGACCCAGAACTGGATGACGCGCAGCAAGAATTAGTCGGAAGAGACGTCGCAGAAGAAGATATCGTGTCGTACGCCCTTCTTCCCTCCGTCGCGTTACAATTTTTCGATGAACGAGAGCGGGGCGAACTGAAACCCGAACCTCTGCACACCCAATCAGAAAGCGGCCCAGCTGCGGGTCATGACCTCCATTTGGCACCGGTAGAATTTAAAGTGACGGTTCATGGAGAATCGTATCATATCCGTGTATCTGGATCTGGACAAACGATTGATGGAACGAAACCCTATTACATTAAAGTGAACGATAAACTCGAAGAGGTCTACCTTGAACCGATACAAGAAGTGTTAGCTGGGGCTCCAGATGCGCCCTCCACCCCCTCATCGAAAAAAGTAGACGGTCGTCCCAAGCCATCTCACCCTGGTGACGTGACCACGCCAATGCCGGGTCGTGTCGTCAAACTCATGGTGGCGCAAGGGGATGACGTGAAAGTTGGAGACCCCTTGCTCGTCGTGGAAGCCATGAAAATGGAAAATCGAGTACAGGCTCCTATTGCCGGTAAAGTCGGTACTATATACGTCAAAGAAGGAGATGAAGTGAATCCGGACGAAACCCTGATTCATTTGGAATAATGGGGGGTCGTTCTTGTTTGTGGGCCCGAGCCTTCTTTTTTTGCATGATGTGGGCTTTCACCTCCGTGGGATGCTTCTCTTCCGTGCCGCTCCCTCCTTCGGTTGAACTCATACAAAGAGTTCCCCTTCAGACCATACAGGTCGATGCCCACCGAATCGCCTACCTTGATGCTGGCCAAGGAAAGCCAGTGATTCTTATCCATGGGTTTGGGGGATCAATGTGGCAATGGGAATATCAATACCTCCCATTGGCTCATTCCCATCGCGTCATCATTCCAGATCTCATCGGCTCAGGTCTTTCAGACAAACCAGAAGCGACGTACAGC
>JAQBGS010000075.1:0-4110 GCA_032128535.1 Nitrospirota bacterium | reverse complement strand
CCCGTAAATCCTGCCCCATGCAAACACACAATCAGGGGATAGGCCCGTTCAGGGGTATAGGAAACTGGCACATACAATGCAAACGGAGCATCCTCGCCCCTCACCTTCACTAACCGTTGCGGTTGCGCACCAATAGGAAGTTTCGAATAGTGCGGCACCTGGCGTATCGCCGCTTCCACTGTTTGAAGGTTGGCATCCGGATGTTGAAGGATTGTCAGCAGAATCCTTTGAGAGGATTCTGCTGATCCTCCTTGAATATAGTCTCGGACCAAGGAAATAAGAGATGAGGCCTCAAGAGCAAAAGCCGCTGTGTGGTAGAGAAAAATTGCGCCACACAGCACGACTGCGAGAGGAAAATAAAAGGGAACAGAGTGCGGTTTCATGAATCCCTTTCCTTTCTAGGATTCATTCGCGGAAATGTTTCATGAACCCCTTGAATACAAGAATAAGGCGAATATATGTTGATCGGGATTAGGTGGGGCTTTCGTAGAAGATGTAGGGAGTGGAGTAGTCGCTGAATTCGAAATAGACTTTTTGCTCACCAGGATCTTTGAGGCCATTCAGGTTCGCATCCAAGACACCATAACCAAATCGGTAGGGGCGTGGCTTGCCATCTTCTGTCCCGGTTGCCGTCGTTAATTTATCAATTTTCATAAATCGCTTCACGAGCTTCTCCCCGGCATAGATTTCCAGGATGCCATCCGTTCCTGTCCAATTTTGCACAGCGCGACTGAGCTTATTTTGAGTCTCTTGCGTACACGCCACAAGAAGCAGCAAGCCAATGATCAAATATCTAGTTGGCATATACGCGATCTCCTTAGTTTCTCGAAGCCAGACGTTGATAGGTTTCACGAATCAGGTCTTTGCCATAGGTTCGCTCTAACCGGCGCACAATGAAATGCCCGCGTGCCATATTTTGAAAGTGATCCATAAAGAGCAAATTAATCGTGGCACCACCGGCTGCCCCCACTAACGGAATGGCCTGGGCCGCGGCCTTCTCGGAAACCTGAATACTATACCGGGAGGCAATTTTAGCCAAAAACCGCACCAAGACTGGTGCCCCAGAGCGCGACAATCCATGTTCGGCTAAATACCTGGCGGCTTCCGTCATCGCCCCCGCTAAGGCCGCCCTGACCGCAAAATATCCGGTATCCACGCCATCATCATCGTGTTTGGCCCCACCCAGCGCAAAGACTTCTAAGCAGGCCAACTTGGTCGCCGCATCAGAAAGCGGTGCGCCTTCACTTCTGGCAATATCCGCAATGGACCGCAACATGATGGTCGTCGAGATGGGCAACTCCACCGTCAGTGCCAACAGCCCGAACGCCCCTCCCACCGCTCCGCTCACCGTCGTCATGAATCGATGGGCGCCATCGGCGGATTCACCTCGATAACGTTCATCCAATGTGGACACGGCTAAATCCATGGCTTTGGACAGGGCTTTTTGCGTGGTTCCAATTAACTTTTCAGACACGCCACTGGGAAGCATCGTGATGGCTTTTTCAACTGGGGCTCCGATGAGATTCGTCACCTTTGCCGCAAAGGATGGATTTTCGAGGAGATCCACCGCTCGCGTTAAATCTTGGTGGTCTGTGGGATTGAGGCTTGTCATGGGTTGGTGACCTCCCATCTGTTTTCGTACGTTGGCTCTTCTGGTAACATTGTATTCTTCTTGTGCCAAAGAATGGCAAGTCTCGCAAAAATGTCAGAAAGTTCTTCTTATTTTCGAGAGGCAATATTCGCTGTCACGAGCCAGTCCTGACCAATCTTTTTGAGTTCTGGATTCACCAGACGCCAAGTCTGCTCAAGCGTCCTGGGTGAGACACCACCGATCACGCCCTTGGCATCTTGCCCTCCCATTAATAAGGGAGCGATATACAATCGTACCTGATTGACCAAACCCTCGTGAAGGGCTGAGGCATTGAGCGTGCTCCCACCCTCTAACAGCACAGAGGACATACCGGCCTTACCTAGTTTAGCTAATGCGGCTTTCAATGCAACCCTACCCCCTTTCTGGGGTACGACCCATACCTGCACTCCCTGTTTTTTTAACGTTTGAATTTTTTGAGGCGAGGCCAGGGCCGTCGTACAAACAATGGTAGGTTGTTCATGGATCCATTGTAAGACGTTTGCCTTTAAGGGAATATGCAATCGGCTATCCAACACCACTCGTACAGGTTGTCGACCCATTCGTAACTTGGGGGCACTCTTTGATCCTCTTGTCGATAAGTCGGGATTGTCAGCCAACACGGTGCCAATGCCCACCATTACCGCGTCCACTTGGCTTCGAACACGATGGACGTCTTGTCGCGCCTGTTCCCCGGTGATCCACTTTGACTCTCCGGTTGTAGTGGCGATTTTGCCATCCACGGTCATCGCCCCTTTTAGGATGACAAATGGCCGTCCCGTCGTCATCCAATGCCGATACACTGCATTCAATTGCTGGGCTTCTTCTTCCAACACACCCACCGTCACTTGAAGCCGGGCACGTTTGAGCATGCGAATGCCTTGGCCACTGACCTGTGGATTGGGATCGGCCATGGCCACACAGATTCGCGTGAGGCCAGACTGTATCAGGAGTGGCACACAGGGCGGTGTGCGTTTGCGACTATGGCAACAGGGCTCCAAGGTGACATAGAGGACGCCACCCCTCGCACGCGGCCCCGCTCCGTGAAGAGCCAAAATTTCTGCATGGGGCTTTCCTGCCTGTTGATGATAGGCTTCGCCGACGACCCGACCCTGATTGACGATGACGGCACCCACCATGGGGTTCGGGCTCGTCTTCCCTTTCCCCCGAGCTGCCAGGGAAAGGGCACGCTTCATGTACAGATGATCAGATGGGACGGTGGTCACCGTCGTTTTGAGGAGGTTGAGGATTTCTTACGAGGCGCAGGTTTCGTGACGGACTTCTTTTTCACTGCCAACTTTTTGGCGGTGAGTTTTTTGGTGGGAGTTTTTTTCGTGCTCGTTTTCTTTTTGACGACAGGCTTAGTCGCTTTGACGGTCGCCGTCTGTTTTTTCTTGGCCGTTTTCTTTGCGGAACGCTTCCCCTCCCCTCGCTCAAGAACCGCCAGGGCGGCTTGCGCGGCGGCAAGTCGTGCGATAGGCACTCGATAGGGTGAACAGCTCACATAATTTAACCCTAATTCATGGCAGAACATGACCGAACTCGGCTCTCCTCCATGTTCACCACAAATTCCTAGCTTAATGCCTGGGCGAGTTTTCCGACCCTCCTGGATGGCCAACTTCATCAAGGCCCCCACCCCTTCTTGATCCAATACGGCAAAGGGATCGGCGTCTAAAATATTCTCGGCCTTTTTGTCGATGGTAGCTTTACACATCCGGCAGACCATTTTTTTCCAATCCACATTGTTGCGCTGGCAAACGGGACACCGATCCTGCCGGTCCAGATAAAACCCGATATAGGGGCCCGCGTCATCCCGCGAAAAACCAAACGTGGTTTGGGTCAAATCATTGGTCCCGAAAGAAAAGAATTCCGCATCTTTGGCAATCTGCCCGGCCGTGACTGCCGCGCGTGGCAATTCAATCATGGTCCCAACCAAATAATTCAATTTCATGCCATATTGCGCCATCGTATGTTGGGCCACTTCGCGAATGAGTTCTTTTTGGGCTTTCATTTCCGAGGCCATGCCCACCAGGGGAATCATGATCTCCGGAACAATTTTCTTACCTTCCCTCGCCACTTCGCAGGCTGCTTCGAAAATGGCCTGTACTTGCATCCTGGTGATCTCCGGCATCGTGATACCTAAACGACACCCTCGAAGGCCCAGCATGGGATTATATTCATGGAGTTCTTCCACTCGATCTAAGATTCGCTGCTTCTCTTTCATTTCTGTTGGATCGCCGTTCGTGAGTTCCAGTTTGGCCAGCTCCACCAGCAAATGTTCTCGCTTCGGCAGAAATTCATGGAGCGGTGGATCCAATAAACGAATCGTGACAGGGAACCCCTTCATCTCACGATAGAGCCCAATGAAATCCTGCCGTTGCAGCGGAAGCAATTGCTCTAAATAGAGTTCCCGTTCCTCACGAGACGAGGCCAAAATCATTTGCTGCATGATGGACACACGATCCTCGGCAAAAAACATATGC
>JAQBGS010000074.1:0-3830 GCA_032128535.1 Nitrospirota bacterium | reverse complement strand
GTTTAATGTCACCCCTGGATGCTGTTTGCGGAGCTCTTCTAATTCTTCGGGAATTTCAAGTTCGGAATGTGAACCGCCCGGTGTGAACATCGTGGACACGACCGTAATCGATTGCGCGCCTTGTTTGATGAGACCTTCCACCGCTTCCTGCAGCGTCGGTCCGCAAAACTCATTATAGGCTAACCCAAAAATGGCTCCATTTAACATAGGCTTCATCTGTGCTCCCAAAGCTTCCAGCCCGGCTTGGTAGGGATCGGTTTCCGGTGTTCGAGGCCAGGTGCGAACTTTGGTATCCAATTCCAATTCTTCGGGGGACATGGGGCTACCGGTGGCCCTTCGTTGTGCTTCAAGGCGTTTGAGTTTGGTGATTAAATCTTGCGGGTATCCTTTGGGGATGCCTCCGTGTCCGACAAGTAGAATAGCTTTTTTGAGATTTGACATTATTGGGTGCTCCTTAATAAATGAATAAAAATTAAGCAATTATGAATTGGTAAACATCCCTCTATGGGAGGATGGCGAGGATTTGGGATCTAACGTTCTCACCTCCTTCACCTGCTTCAAATAGGTAATCCCATTTTTGGCAAAAAGGTCAGAGAACGCACGAAACCCCGCTCCCCCTGCTATGACCCGACAGTGTGGTTGAAATGTATGAGCCATGGTCTCTATCCAGGACTGGCCTTTCTGAAAATCCGGTTCTGTCGTGCTGGAAAGGATCATAAGGTCCGGATGCTTTCGACGCAAGGCCATTTGAAGAACTTCGAATGAAACATTCGGCCCTAAATACGTTGCTTGCCATCCACGTTTTTGAAGAAGAAGCGTGACGGTGAGTGGCGCGATTTCATGGTTATCCCCCGGCACGCAGGCGATCAGAGCTTGCTTTTTGTCACGAGAGGAATCTTTCCGCAATTGATCGATTAATTGTTGCCGAATAATCCGGCTCACACTGTTTTCGGCTGAAATAGAAATTTTCCCCTGATGCCAGAGTTCACCGATATGGCGCAAGACAGGAAACAGAATGACCTCCATGGCTTCCTCTAATCCCAATTGCAGAATCCAACTGGCAATGGTTCTCTGAATGGCAGCATGATCCTGATTTTTGGCGGATTGGATAAGCTTTCGACCCTCAGGTTCAAATTGATTGGGGATACTAGAACAGCTGTAGGAGATGTCCCGCATGGCTTGACGTAATTGAGTCTCACCGCTTTCAGCCAACTGGCCGATGGTTTCACCATGAGTCAGTTGAGATTTAAGGTAGAGTAAAAGCTGAATGTCATCTTCCCTAAACGCACGATAGCCATTCGGGCCTCGATGGGGATGGACCAAATGGTAGCGTTCTTCCCACTTCCGGATGACGTGGGTACTCAACCCCGTCATGCTTGCGACGGTTTTGATGCGATAGGCCGGAGTGGGATCCAGTTGATTAGACATGATTGCGCAACATCAGCTCTTTAGGATGTGGATTGAGGTACACCTGATCCATGAGATAGGGAACGGCCAGGATGCGCACATAATGTTTAATGAGCGTGAGAGGCACCGCCAGAGGCGTGAAATACTGGTGGTAATCTTGAATCGTTTCCTGTAGTTCTGCTCGTTCAATGGTGCTCAGTTGCTTAGAGAAATGGCCAGCCAGATGCTGCAGAACATTCACATGTTTTCGCACCGTGGCTTTGATTTTGAGGGCGTCCATGAAGAGCGCCCCGTAGCGAGTAGCTAAGTCGCTTGGTGTATAATCGCCAGCCTTTGCGACAAGTTGTCCAAGGCTTTGATAATGGGAACGGCTGTGAGTGAGCAATAAATATTTGTGCCGTGCATGGAAGTCCACAATGATGCCGCGGGTGATGCGGTTTTGTTGGACCTGAGTTTTCCATCTCCGATAACAAAATATTCGGACGATAAAGTTTTCACGGATCGGGGCGTCGTTCAGACGGCCCTCTTCCTCGACTGGGAGAAGCGGAAAGGCGTCTTGCATCGCGGCTGAAAAAATTCCCGTTCCCTGCCTACCCGGATGGCCATTTTCGCTATACACCTTCACGCGATGGACACCACAGCTGGGAGAATTTTTTTTGAAAATATATCCATCCAAATCACATTCGCGTAATTCTTTCACACGGCGTTGGCTGAAAGCCTGGAGTGTGTCGGTATGATCTACCTTGCTGCGGATGGTGAGCAGTCTTGGGGCGTCAGGGTCTCCGGCCAAATGCATGGCCTCTCTCGGTGTCCCCAAGCCCGCCTCAACTTCCGGACACACCGGAACCCATTCCACAAAGGGGGCCAATACGTCTGTCAAAAAAACATCCCGTTTATGGCCCCCGTCAAAGCGAACCTCATCACCTAATAAGCACTGGCTAATCCCCACTCGTGGTTGGTTATCAACGAGAGTGTTGGGCGAGCCCTGTCTGGAAGAAAGTTTGGACTCTTTTGTTGTGGAATGGG
Organism: Nitrospirota bacterium; assembly: GCA_032128535.1. GTDB lineage: Bacteria > Nitrospirota > Nitrospiria > Nitrospirales > UBA8639 > Nitrospira_E. Next base: position 1,397 of record JAQBGS010000074.1, on the reverse strand, counting down.
CGTGAGTGTTCATAGACGTGCCATTTTCCCTTGGTTTTTTGAAAACGAAGAGGATTCTGAGCGCTTGCCTTTTTTAAACTGACGGTAGGCGAGAAGGGCTCGGTTCCTGGCTGCTGCGTGGTCAATAATAGGGTGAGGATACGTCTCTCCCAGAGAGATGTTCGCCTCGGCCAACGCAAGAGGCGGGGCTTCCCATGGTTGATGGATCCATGGGGAAGGTAAGCTGGTGAGTTCGGGCACCCATTTTCGAACATACCGTCCATCCGGATCGAATTTGATCCCCTGTGTGATTGGGTTAAATATTCGGAAAAAAGGTGACGCGTCGGCCCCGCAGCCGGCCACCCACTGCCAGCCCATGGTGTTATTGGCCAAGTCGGCATCCACCAGTGTATCCCAAAACCAGGTCGCTCCCTTCTGCCAGGGTAGCAGCAGATCCTTGGTGAGAAATGAAGCCGTAATCATTCGCACGCGATTGTGCATCCATCCGGTATGCCATAATTCCCTCATGCCTGCATCCACAATCGGAAAACCGGTGAGGCCTTGTTGCCAAGTCCGAAGGGAATCGGGTTCGTTGCGCCAGGGAAAGGCCCGGTAATCCGAAGAGAGAGGCTCGTGGACGGTATAAGGAAAATGAAACAAGAGATACTGAGCAAATTCCCGCCAGGCGATTTGTCGCAAGTACGCTTCATAACTTTTTCGATCTTGAGCCTTGCGGTTTTTTTGTTTCGCCTGTTGGATGGCATCCCAAAGCTTTCCGGGACTCATCTCTCCGAAATGAAGATGTGGGGACATCCGCGAAGTATGCGGGAGATCCGGTCGATCCCGATCCATGGCATAGAACTTCGCCGGGTTTCGTAGGAATTTTCTGAGTGCTGTCTGAGCCCCGGTTTCCCCAGGAGTCCAACTTTCATGGATACCCTGTGTCCAGTCAATCGTCGGACGCAATTCCAGCGAATCCAATGCCAAGCTCTTGAGGGATCCGGTGGGTTGTGGGGGAAGTTTTCTAGGGGCGGGAAGGGGAGGGGACGACCGGAGCGTGGCTTGCAGCCTCTTCCAGAATGGGGTGAATACGCGATAGGGATTGTGTCTCTGAGTGAGAATGGTAGAAGGATCGACAAGGGTATTTCCGTGAAATCTGTGACCTTCAACCTTTTCGGTTTCTAGAAAAGTTAAAAGATCTCGTTCCACTTCTTGGCCCTCTGGCTCACAAGACTGATTCCAGAACACGTGAGAATTTGGGAAGTCTCTTAACAGATTCTGGAGAACCTCAACGGTGTTTCCAATACGAATAATGAGATCGTTGCCTGCAGCCTGAAGATGATCCGAAAAACTCTGAAGCGAATAATGCAACCACCAACGGCTGGCCGACCCAGGCATGCCATAACCTGTGGCTTTTG
>JAQBGS010000073.1:0-4011 GCA_032128535.1 Nitrospirota bacterium | reverse complement strand
ACCCTTCCAGATATTTTAGCCGGGGAGACCTTTAAGGCCGTGGTCTCGGCTATCGTCACGGCCCGTCAACGTGGAAAGCCGGTGATCCTTGGCATGGGGGCTCATCCCACCAAAGTCGGTCTCAATCCCATCCTCGTCGATTTGATGCGTAAAGACGTGATTACGGCAGTGGCAATGAATGGTGCGGTGGTGATTCATGACTTTGAGCTGGCCTATCAAGGACAAACCTCGGAAGAAGTCGAAGCCGAAATTGACTCTGGACGATTTGGGATGGCTGAAGATACTGGTCGTATCCTGAATGAAGCGATTGCGAAGGGATGGCAAAAAGGGTTGGGGCTTGGGGAGGCGGTGGGGCGCTATATCATGTCACATTCCAAGCAGTTTCCCCAGCGGCGAACAAGTTTGCTCGCGGCAGGTGTGCAATTGGGCATTCCGGTCACGGTGCATGTGGCCATTGGAACGGACATTATTCATATGCATCCCAGTGCCGATGGCGAAGCGATTGGTGGGGCGTCGTTACATGATTTTCGCAAGCTGGCCGCGGTCGTCTCGCAGATGGAAGGCGGGGTCTATATCAATCTGGGTTCGGCAGTGTTCCTGCCGGAAGTCTTTTTAAAAACGGTCACCTTAGGCCGGAACCTCGGACGCGCGCTCAAACGCATCACGACCGTTAACATGGATTTTCTTCCCCATTATCGACCCTTGACTAATGTCGTCAAACGTCCGACGCAGAAAGGTGGCAAGGGTTATAGCTTGATCGGCCATCATGAACTGATGGTGCCCTTGTTGGCTGCTGCGGTGCTGGAGGGGCTACGACGATGAATTTGAGAAAAATCACGCGAGTAACCTTTGGAAAAAATCCGGTGCGGATTCAACCATTAGGAATGTTATGAAAAAGAAAATTCTGATTGTCGATGACCATCCTGACATCGTGCTGATGCTGACCGATCGTCTTGAATCCTTGGGCTATGAAACGTTGTCGGCAGGAAATGGCAAAGAAGCGATACAAAAACTTGATCAGCATTTTCCTCATCTGATGTTATTGGATTTAGAAATGCCAGAAATGACCGGCCTGGAAGTGCTTCATGAATTGGGAAAAATTAGCGCCCAAAAAAGTGAATCGGGTGAGACGCAAGGATTTGGCGGCGGAGAACCCCTTTATCTGCCGGTTGTCGTCATGACGGCGCATGGCACCATTACCAAAGCGGTGGAAGCCATGAAAGCCGGGGCATACGATTTTCTCACAAAGCCGATCGAGTTGGACCATTTGGCGTTGGTGCTCAAAAAAGTCTTAGCGCGAGAAGCCTTGGGACGACAGGTCGTCTCATTACGGACGGAGGTCGAAAGTCGTTATAGCCAAATTGTGGGAGAGAGTCCTCAAGTCAGTTCCATGGTGCAATTGGCGAAACGGGCCGCAGACTCTGATGCCATGGTGTTACTCTTGGGCGAGAGCGGGACTGGGAAGGAGCTATTTGCCCGATCCATCCATCGATGGAGCAATCGGCGGGATATGCCTTTTAGTATTATCAATTGCGTCGCCCTCACTGAGACCCTTTTAGAAAATGAACTCTTCGGGCATGAAAAAGGGGCCTTTACGGGAGCCGATACCTTACAGAAAGGCAAAATCGAAGCGGCTGATGGCGGGACCGTCTTTCTGGATGAAATTGGGGATATGCCGATAGGCTTGCAAGCCAAGCTGCTTCGCGTTCTACAAGATCATGAATTTCCTCGAGTGGGGGGAACTCGATTGGTCCGAGTCAACATTCGTGTGGTGGCAGCCACCAATAAGGATTTAAAACAAGCAGTCAAAGCCGGCACGTTTCGCGAAGATCTCTATTTCCGATTGAATGTGGTGAATTTATCCTTGCCGCCCTTGCGGGATCGTCCTGAAGATATTCTTCCACTGGCCGAATATTTTCTGGAGCGTCATGTGCGGGGAATGAAGCGGCGCAAACGGAAGTTTTCTAAAGCAGCCCTGGAGACCATGCGGTGTTATTTGTGGCCGGGTAATATCCGTGAGCTGGATAACGCCATTGCTCGGGCGGTCGTTCTCGGAGTGGATGAAGAAATCTCCGCTGATCTCCTCGGGTTGGGCGGCAGTAAAGATGAGTTAGAGGAATTTGACAATCTGCCCTATCATGAAGCGCTTGATCGATTTGGCACTTATATCCTGGAACAGGCGATGCGCCGAAGTAATTGGAGCCAAACCAAAGCCGCAGAATTACTGGGTCTGCAACGAACGTATCTCTCCCGCCTCATTAAACAAAAAAATATTCAGCAAGGCCCGGACGGATCCTAGCCGGAGGTTCAGGAAGCAGGGGCCGTTCTCCTCCCCGCTGATCAACAGTTTGATCCAAGTCGAGACCAGTTTGTGGTGCCAGGCAATCAAACGGCTTACACGGATGTGCTTGTGTGTGAGCGATCATCCGTGACGGTGCGTTGAGCAGGCATTTGTTTGGTAATGGCACAAGTAAACTCTTGCCCATGAAAGTTTACAAGATAGACAGAGATTTCCACGGGGATATTCTGTCCCTGCTTGGTACGGTGCATGGTGTAATAGGAGAGGGTTTTCCCTTGTCGCAATTCGTTGAGATGGTCCTGGTAGCGTTGATTATCATGGTTGGGGGCAATATCTGGAATACGCAACGCTTCCAGTTCTTCTTTGTTGTATCCTAATATTTGGTATGCCGCCTGGTTGGCAAAACGAAAACGTTTGTCGGTATCGGCCACGAGAATAGCTTCGGGTACATGATCGAAGGCGAACTGCATGAGGTGGATATATTCAGTCAGTCGTTGGTATTCATCTAATGTGAGTTGATAGCTGGGCCCTGTCGCCGCCGCCTGAGCGTTGGGGCTGGGCTGCACAATGGAAGGGAAGGGCCGGAGGTTCTTGCCATCATTTATGGGAGTTTCTCTTTGAAACTCAGATCCTTTGGCTCCCAGGACGGCTCGGCGAAGCACCTGCCGGATCTCTTCACGACTATAGGGTTTGGTCATATAGGCAAAGGCCTTATTCAGGATATCTGGAGGAGTCGATTGTTTCAATGAGGTAAAGGCAGTCAACAAAATAATGGGCATTTCGGGTTTATGCCTGGCCAATTCTCCCAGGACTTCAATGCCATTGCGATCAGGAAGGCCTACATCTAACAGCACGGCATCAAAGTGGGAGGTCAACGCCTTTTCTAGAGCCGCACTTCCCGTATCTGCGACTTCCACGTCGAATTGTTCCTGGTGCAGATAATCTTTCAGCGCTAAGCTGATGTCCGGATCATCATCAACGACCAAAACTCGGGGCATGTCAGGCATCAAGGCTTTATCACTATTATGTATGGCATTTGTTAGGAAAATGGACGGACTGAAGGGATTAGAGATCGATAAGCGCTTCAACCGGCCTCGGGCTTTCCATCCAGGATGCAAATTTGAGACTTAATTAAATTGTGGTTTTTCAAGAAACTAAAAGGGTGCAGTAACCAGAAATCGTATCACTTTGGATAACAATCGTATCGAAAAAGATACGTTACAAAGACCGTTGAGTATTAATGAGACTAAGTAGGGAAGAGCGTTAGAATGCGGATGTCTCCGGTTGTTCTGGCGGTTGCTGGGGAAGATTAAAGGAAAATTGACTTCCTTCGCCTGGGGTGCTGGTAACCCAGATGCGTCCGCCATGTAACTCCACTAAGCTTTTTGTAATAGCGAGGCCCAAGCCGGCACCGCGAGCTTTGACGTCGGCTGTTTGTCCCCGGTAGAACCGCTCGAAAATTGTCTGCTGTTCTTCAAGAGGAATGCCGTCACCCGTATCCTGGATACAGGTCGTCACAGACCCATCCTTTTGCTGATGTACACCCACGGTCACGGTGCCAGAAGGTTCGGTAAATTTGATCGCGTTGGTGATCAAGTTCGTCAGAATTTGGATGAGTTTGTCCCAATCAGCGTGAATCAATGGGAGAGGATCGACGATCTGGGTGTGAAGGGTCAGGTGACGTTCTTGGGCCATTGGCTTTAAGAGCTCAA
>JAQBGS010000072.1:0-5694 GCA_032128535.1 Nitrospirota bacterium | reverse complement strand
CAGAAGCTAGGCAGGCAGGACAACTTCTCAAGACTCGCGGGGTAGCTTTTGACCTTTGTTTTACATCCTATCTGAATCGTGCCATTGAAACCCTAGACATTGTGCTCGATACCATGAACTTATCACATATCCCTATACAGAAAGATTGGCGTTTAAATGAACGACATTATGGGGCGCTTCAAGGTTTAAACTGGTGGGAAGCAAGAAAAAAATATGGGGCGAAACAGGTCCTCATCTGGCAAAGACAATTTGACGTCCAACCGCCACCTCTTGATTTGACCGATACCCGATTCCCCGGGAACGACCCACTGTATTCCCATCTCTCTCCAGACCTTCTTCCCCAAAGTGAAAGCCTCAAAGACACGCTTGCACGTCTTCTACCCTTCTGGCACGATGTCGCCATACCCGAGCTCCAAAAGGGGAAGCATCTCCTTATTGTGGCACATCATAATAGTCTGCGAGCTTTACTGAAGCACCTCGACAACATCAGTGACACTGACATTGCGAACATTACGATTCGGACTGCAGATCCAATACTGTATGAGCTGAACGAACAGATCGTTCCGATCGCTCGAGAACATCTTCGCCCACGTTCGACATTCAAGCAGATCGCTCAGAAAATAGTAGGCCGATGGCTTCAAAACAGCTCTCGTTAAGGAGAAGGAATGACCTATTTAGATTTCCAGCGCCTAGCAGCCATTGACCCACAGAAATTTCAACGAGAAAAACCCTTTCCGTGGGCTAATCCAGAAGGTGTACTCACCACTGAAGGGCATCAACAATTGCTGGCGACCCTCCCCGATGTTTCATTATTTCAAAGGCGTTTTGGGATTGCTCGAGCCCATGGCCAACAAGCTCACGATCGTTTTACTCTTGAATACCAGGATAATCTTCCCCTGGCGCCACCATGGAAAACATTCATCGCCGAACTTCGTGGGAAGGAATATCAGACATTCCTCCACAGTCTTTTTCAAGTCAATTCTTTAGAAATGTCGTTTCATTGGCACTACACCCCCAACGGCTGCTCCGTTTCACCACATTGCGATGCGAAGCATAAACTTGGATCCCACATCTTTTATTTCAACACGGAAAAAGACTGGGATGCGGATTGGGGTGGAGAAACCGTCATTCTTGACGATGAAGGCCAGTTTTCAAGAAAATCAGCCCCAAAATTTGAAGATTTTAAAGATGCCGCCGCTTCAAAGGCTATAGGAAACTATAGTTTGTTGTTTGCCAGAAAAGGAAACTCCTGGCACGGGGTAAGAGCAATTCAATGTCCCAACGATAAAATGCGTAAAGTGTTTATTATTGTCATCAATCGCTTCACCATGCTTGATCGCATGCAGCGCTTGTTTGGAAAATCCCTCAAAGGATATTAGGCCATTAAAGAGACATTCATCTGGCTGCGCAAGATACTTCCCAACGCCTATTTCTTTCGTCCGCCCGACAAGCCATCGTCATCTCATAAACGCTAATTCTCCAAATCATGTCCAAAATCAAAAAATGGCCACTGATCATCTTGATCATCGCATCGGTATTTTTGACCGTAATCGGAAGTGAAATCATACTGCGTGCCATCTCTCATACAGATATCGATGGCAATATTTATATTGCTGAAAGAAGGATTCGACCATTCCAACTTCCCATAAAAAGTCTCGAGCAAAAGCTTGAGCACTACATGAAACAAGAAACCAGTTATACCCATTATGACCCTGATCTTGGTTGGGCTGTGCGACCAAACAGCCAATCTGGAAATGGCCTTTACTATTCAAACAGTGCTGGAGTACGGACTTCCTCTTCTCGCCCTGAAACGCCCCTGAAGCCAGTGCCGGGAGTCTTACGTATTGCCATTTTTGGGGACTCCTTTACCCACGGGGACCGTGTACCGTATGAAGAGAGTTGGGGTGCTATCCTTGAAAAAATCATGAATGAAAATGGTCGTCCGGTCGAAGTGATTAACTTAGGAGGACAAGGGTACGGAATCGATCAAGCCTTCCTTCGCTGGAGAAAACATGGGAGACCCCTACAACCACACTTGGTGATTTTTGGCTTTCAAAATTCCAACGTCAAACGAAGCATGAATCTCATACGAATGCTATATAGCCCAGATACCGGCGTCATCTTTTCTAAGCCAGGATTTATTGTGAAAAATAATGCGTTACATCTGATCAACGTCCCAACGGCTTCACCTGAAGATCTCATACTTATTTTCCAAAATTTTCAAAATTGGGCATTCAAGGACCATGAGTTCTTTTACCAAGAGACCAACTATGAGGATAGTCCGATTTATGGGAGCCGCCTTGCCTCATTTATCATTACGGGCGTGACAACAAAATTCTCGCCAAGAAGAAAAGGGTATGACTTCTTTGCCCCCGACTCAATATCTCGAAAGATCGTTTGGCGGATCATTGAAGAATTTAAACAGGAGGTCACAGAAGAAGGGGGACGCTTCATGATTGTGCATCTCCCCACCACAAAACCAATTAAACAAATGAGAGATAATAAGCCTCTCAAATATCAAAATCTTCTGGAGGAATTGAAATCCACCTATGAACTCGTCGACCCGTCTCCAGAACTTATTCGTCAGGCCGAAGCCTCTTCACTAGTCGACTTGTTTGAAAATCGAAGCAATCACTACTCCAACGTTAGCAATCAAATAATTGGAGAAGTCATGGCCAACGCATTACTTGCAAATTGAACCATCATGAGAAAAATCTTCAAAACCTTTCTACCGTTGGTAAATATCTATCTATGAGGCTCAATAATTCACCTCCCTTCCTATTCAAAAAATCACACGGCAACCTTTAGATAGAGAAGGCAAGAGGGTCTGAGAATATAAAAAGAGCCCGGAGACTACTGGCGATGACGAAACCGCTCGAACAGCGTCGAGTCAATCACTTTCCAATCGTGCTCCAGAAAGGCTCGTTTCATCCATTTGGCAAGGAAGCACAATTCCACAAAGCTGAAATACTTCTGAATATCGGGTACACCTTGCTTGGCAAGTGTGGAAAAGAACAGGGACCGATAAGGACCAAGCCACCGAACACAGGCTTTGGCCACCCCAATTCCTAAAAGCTGGTTCCCAGCCAACCCATCCACATCCACCACACAAATCCGCCCATTATCTGTCCGCTGAATAAAGTTTTTAAGGACGGGATCGGTATAATCATAGCCCACCCATACTTGCTCCGGAATCAAATCAGGCACCGCAGCTTGAAGATCCTGATAAGTAGCTTGGGGCAAGACACTGATTTGGTGCAGAAAGCGAAGGTCCTGGAGAAGTCTGTCCAGAAAGGGATTTTTCCCCACATCCAGCAATGCCGGGTTTGTCCCGTACACCGTGGCATAAAAATCTGCAATTTTGATGACAAATTGCTCATCAACAGATCGTACGGGAATACCCTCAACGTACTCGAGCCAAATCTCATGTTCGTATCGCGCAACGACAGAAGGGAAATAGCCGCTCTGGGTAAAGTTTTCCAGATACCGCTCAATTTCACATGCGAGATACGAATCACACAGAAGGAGACGCTTGAATCGATGTCCATTTACCGTGACAAAATGAATACCTTTGGCTTTTTGCAGCCGGGTGCCAAACAGCCGAGAGAAGAAATATTTGACCCGTTTCAGAAAAAAGGGAGAGGACTGCCGGATAGATCGATGTAAATTCATCATCAGAAACTCTTCAATACATCAACTTCCGGAAAAGCTTGGTGTTGGTAATTACCCGATAGGTTGTATAAGATTTACCGTCCACTCACATAGAGCAGTGAAGAGGTGAGATACTACTGCATTTTTTTTAGCTATGCTAACACGCAATTGTAGCAAACACTTGGCATCTGGCAAAGCACCTGATCATGATAGGCTACCTTTTGTAAACGAGTCATCCGAAATTCTTCACGCACCATTAATACGCCAATTTGTTAATGGTTGGTAACCCTTTCTGATGAGCTATCCCAAAACTCCAAAAGTCACCGTTTTTATCCCGGTGTATAACCGAGAACAATACGTTGGGGAAGCCATTGAGAGCATTTTGGCTCAGACCTTTTCAGATTTCGAAATTCTTCTGATCGACGATGGATCGACAGACTCCAGTGTGAACAAGATTCGCTCTTATTCTGACCCACGCATTCGCTTAGTCTGCAATGAAAGAAATCTTGGCATTCCCAAAACCAGAAACAAAGGAGTCGAGCTTGCTCGCGGACGGTATATGGCCATGCTCGACAGTGACGACCGCGCGTACCCCAATCGTCTTGAGAAACAAGTGGCCTTTCTCGACAACCACCCCGAGTATGCCCAGGTAGGGAGTTGGTGCCGCATGATGGACAAAGATGGAAGACCTCTCAAAAAAATCAAACGACAGCCTATTTTGTCAGATGATATTCACGCACAATTTCTCTTTCGATGCGCCATGAGTAACCGTTCTATTATGGCTCGAACGGCTATTTTACAAGAATACGGATATCGCAACGATTTTTCACGCTGCCAGGATTATGAACTTCACGTCAGACTGACCAAACGCTACAAAGTAGGCAACCTTCCAGAATGTTTGGTCTATGGTCGCATTCACCCTCAACAAATTACGGGACAAACCCCGGACTTGGGTGATGCAAAAAAACAAGAAATCATCAGAACACAGCTACAAGAACTTGGAGTCACGTTTTCTCCAGACGATTTTCTCCCTCATTTAACGCTGTCTCGAATGCGTAAATCTGAGTTCATTCCTGATGCGGACTATCTCACCTGGGCTCGAGCATGGCTATTACAGTTGCAACAAGCCAATACACGGACCCACCGTTACGCGGAACCCGCTTTTTCCTCTGCACTCGGTGAAAAATGGCTCCAGGCCTGTTGGACAGCTCGAAAAAATATTGGGTGGACAGCGTGGAAGTATTTCTTTAGTTCGCCTTTAAGTACACATGCGATATCAATCCTCCCAAAGAAAATGTGGCATAAAAGTCCCTAACTGACTAGAAGCACCATTTCTCGCCTTGAACCTCTTCAGGTACGATCTGTGCTCTATACATCCAACCTTCCTAAATGAAAGCCCATTCAATTAACCACTCCCCTTCCACAGCAAAAAAACATATCGCCATTTTCATTCCCTCCTTGGCTGGGGGGGGTGTTGCACGAGTGATGCTTCACCTGGCAAAGGCTTTTGCATCATCTGGCCATCAGGTTGATCTTCTTCTGTGTCAAACCAAGGGAGCCTTTCTCGATACCGTCCCTCAAACCATCAATGTCGTTGCCCTCAAATCTTCTTCAAACTTGGTGAGTCGACTTCGTGTCCTTATCGCTAATCCCACACTAGCTCTCACTCTTCTTCTCCCAATTCTCTTACCCAATAAACCTCCCAAAACGATTCGGTACCTTTCCGATTTGACGACCTACCTTATTCGAAAACAACCAGACGCGCTCCTTTCAGCAAAAACCCATGCCAACCTTGTGGCCATATGGGCCAAAAAAATTGCTGCTGATCGAACCCGAGTGGTCATCAGTGAACGATCCACAATGTCGACCGTTATCCAAAAATCAAGAAAATGGCGTTGGCGCTTTGCGCTACCTTTAATACGAAAAGTGTACCCAAAAGCTGATCTCGTGGTTGCCGTTTCTCGCGGAGTCGCTGACGATGTTTCATCTTGCGCCAATCTCTCTCCAGAACGGATTATCACCATTTACAATCCCATGCTCACC
>JAQBGS010000071.1:0-11284 GCA_032128535.1 Nitrospirota bacterium | reverse complement strand
AGGGTGGTGTCCCATTCCCCATTTAAGAGGGATTGTCTATTGTTGCTGATGCCTCGCGTTTGATACAGCAAAACCTGATAGGCCAGATCAAGTCCCATTGCCTTGGCTCCAAGACTATCGCAAGGGAGCACACCCAAAAATTTGGCAGGGGCGTGGCACATAAATCCTACGCCAGCTGAGAATGCATTAAAGTCGGCATCTGGGTTTGATGGATTAAAGTCTCGACTGGGAACGGGAGTTTCGGAGCGAAGATATCCTGTTCTGAACGAGACATCCCATTTTGGCAGGGCAGGAGGGGAGAGGACTTTAAATTCAGTTCCTACCATGAAAATCCAGGCATCTCCGTAGTTGCGGGGCTGAGGAATTACCCCACCATTAGAGAGTTTCAGGTCGAGGTCTTTGAAGTCAGTCCAATCTGCATACTCCACATCCACTTCAATTTTCCATTCATGTTGGGGGTTCCGGATAGGCCATCCTGCTATTGCCCAGGTGTAGACATCAGGTAGTTCAATGGTTGTTCTAGCGTTTGCCACTTTGGCCCCATTAGCCAGAAACTCGCCATCCAATTCAAGGTCTGCTCCATTGCGATATACAAATCCAAGATTCAGAAGGGGTTTTCCCCCTGCATTCCGGAAAGGAGTCCACAAAACGCTGGCATTAAAGCCCAGGGCGGTATCGGTGCCATTGGCTTCCAGATTAAAACCTGGCGCCGGGCTTTGCTGTAACTCCGCTTGGCCCTCTCCCAGAAAACTGGCAAACGTATAAATATCCAACCCACCTCCAACGGAAATGTAGTCATTGAGCTTGTAAGCCAAGGTTGGTTTAATATCTATGAGAGGGAGGGCGGCACGTGTCGTCACTGGGGCAATGAGGCTATCGTCTGGATATTTCACCTGTAGAGCAAAGGGAGAAGTGACGCCGATGCCCACTGTCCAATTGGGCAAGTTCTTCAGTCCTAACGCCGGCAAGTGAGCGGTCAGAAAAAGGGTGCTGGGAGGAGGATTGGCGACCGTTCCACCTAGGTCTCCGTCAACATTCGGCCCTAATGCGCTTTTGAACTTAATGCTTCCACCGATCAACAACGTCCCAGCCGAAAATTGGATGCCTTTCAACTGTGTCATGCCAGCTGGGTTATAATGGAGGGCAGAGGGATCATCTGCTTGTGCCGAAAAGGCTGCCCCTTGTCCGGTGGCGGCGGCCCCATGATCGAGGACGCGAAATCCTTCCGCACATAATAGGGAAGGAAAAAGAATAGAGCTGGTTGATAAGAACAGTGTGGCGAAAAGAAGCAGACGGGTGGTTTGGATATTCACATCTCCTCCATGAGATGGGGGCATGGTCGCAAGGTGAAAAAACGGGGAAGTGTACGGAACGGTTGAAATATAGCAATGTTGTCCGACAAAGGCCAACACTCCAAGAAACGTGTTGGCGGTCCGCGGGATAGCCAAGTCGAGGGGTTGCTAGGCGCTCTCTTAAGCAAAATCGGAAAGGCTACCATGGAGATAACCAGATGAAAGTGAAAAAACTTTTACATACTCGAATGCGAGTCAGTGATATGGAGGCTACGCTCCGATTTTATCGCGAGGTGTTGGGCTTGGAAGTGGTGGAACAAAAGGTCTCCCCAAGGGGATCCCATTTGGCCTTTTTGGCCGTGCCCAACAGTGAAGAACTGATTGAGTTGTGTAGCTTCCCTACGAGTGGACCTGTGACAGTACAAGAAGATCTCGTCCACTTGGCGTTTGAGGTGGATGATTTGGATGAGACTATTCAAGAACTACAAGACAAGCATATTCCGATCACCGATGGGCCGACACAGTCTTCATCGGGTAGTCGATTTATCTTTATCGATGCGCCTGATGGCTATGAAATCGAGTTGATCCAACGAGCCTCAGGCGTGGCTATCGTCTAACCCTCTGACAAGTCGTTCCCATGAGCCATTCACCTTCCCCATCTTCCAGTCGTCAGACGACCACTTCCGAGCTTCAGATGAATCACCTGGAAGGGAAGTTGAATCATCTCCCCAAGCAGCCCGGGGTGTATCTGTTTAAAGATCATTCCGATGAAATTATTTATATCGGTAAGGCAGCGGTGTTGGCCGACCGCGTCCGGTCGTATTTCCAAAAAGGCGCTGATCTGAGTCCGAAGATTCGGGCATTGGTTACTCATGCGTTTGATCTGGAAACCATTATTGCCAAATCTGAGCTTGAAGCCTTAATCCTGGAAAGCAACCTCATCAAGCGGCATCGTCCCCGCTTTAACGTGGTTCTTCGTGACGACAAGCACTACCCGTATTTGCGTCTCCCTATTCAAGACGATTTCCCTCGGCTCTCTATTGTGCGGCGTGTGAAAAATGATAAGGCCCTGTACTTTGGTCCCTATGTTCCGACGGGAGCGATGCGCGAAACCTTGAAAGTCATCCGCAAGGTCTTCCCCTTGGCCACCTGCAAAATTGAGATTGATGGCACTGCTGACCGAGCCTGCCTGGAATTTGAAATTAAACGCTGCATGGCGCCCTGTACGGGCAATCAAACAAAAGAGGACTATCATCAGATCGTGCGCCAGGTTCGGTGGTTTTTGGAGGGACGCGATCAGGAGTTATTGACCTCTCTTCGAGATGATATGCATGGCTTGGCTGAGCGAGAAGCATTTGAAGATGCCGCCCGTTTGCGTGATCGCATTGTGAACATTGAACGGACATTAGAAAAACAACGCGTGGCTCAAATAGGTCCGGTTGATCAGGACGTGTTGGGGTTGGCGCGGGTGGGGGCTGCTGTCGATGTGCAATTATTATTTGTGCGGGGCGGCCTGTTGATTGGTCGCCGTGACTTTTTCTGGGCGGATGCGGGCGGAGTGTCTGATGAAGAACTGGTTCGAACTACGCTGGAGCAGTTTTACAATAAAGCGGTCCTGCCGCCGAAGGAGCTCTTGCTACCCGTTACTATCGAAGATCATAAATTAGTGGAAGGGTGGCTATCGGAGAAAAAGGGTCAATCTGTGCGGCTCTTGGTACCCGAACGTGGAGTCAAGCATCATTTGCAACAATTGGCGCAAGAAAATGCGATCGCCGCATTGAATGAACATCTTCGGATACAAACCGAATCACGAGAAGCCGTTGAGGAGTTGCAACAGTTGCTAGGTCTGTCATCTCCGCCGCATCGTGTGGAATGTTTCGATATCTCGAATACCATGGGAGCGCAATCGGTGGCGTCAATGGTCGTGTGGGAAAATGGCCGCATGAAAAAAAGTGATTACCGTCGGTTTCGAATCAAAACCGTGGAAGGGGCGAACGATTTCGCGAGTATGCACGAAGTGGTGAAGCGCCGGTACGGAGGCACGTTGGCTACCAAAGTCGGGAAGGTCTTGCCTGAGCCGGATTTAATTGTCATTGATGGTGGGATTGGCCAATTATGTGCGGCCATGGAGGCGATCATTGGTCTTGGATTGTCGCAGGTTGCGGTTTGTGGGTTAGCAAAAGCGAAAGGTGAAAAAGACGAACGGATTTATCTGCCAGGGCACAAGTCCCCGATTGTGTTGCCTCTCAAATCGCCCGCCAGCCGTCTTGTGCAAACGATACGAGACGAAGCCCACCGCTTCGCCATTACCTATCACCGCAAACTTCGCAGCCAGGCCCTGATCCCTCTCGTTCGTTGAAGAAATCGATTTTTCCCCATGCTTGATTATTTTTCTGGCTGGAGAGGTTCCTGCATTTTTTATAGAGGCTGTTCATGAAAAATCGTTTTACTTATTGAGGAATTTCCCCTTAAGCTCTTTCGGTTCTGCGCCGAAAGAAAGGGTGAATACGAAACCGAGTGATAAAGGGTGTCTGATGCAATGTCCGCGTTGTCAGGGAACGATGATTGTTGATCACTTTGTGGATATGGCCACGAGTGGTGAGATTTGGATGCCGGGGTGGCGGTGTCTGATGTGTGGTGAAATTATTGATCCGATTATTGAGAGCCATCGTTTGCAGCAGCAAGACCATCAAGAAATTGTCGGGGCCATATCCGGCTCGTCGGCCCGTCCTCCTGCCCCGGTTGCCGTGAAGTCACGTAAAGACTTCCCTCGCCGGTCTTCCTAAGTTTTCCCTTCTTTACATTTGGTCGATAATCAAAAAACCTTTCTGGGGGCATGTGTCCTGGAGATTTGCTTGTCGGGTCGGCCCCTCTATGCTAGATTCTTTCTCGTGTTTTTAGAGAAGGAAACCTGCTGATAAGGCGAGGTTCTTTCTCTCTCCTAATGTGAACAATCGGTAGAATGGTCCTTCCCTAACAATTCCATAAGGCATCATCATGGCGCAGACGTACGATCATCAAGTAGTAGAGGCAAAATGGCAGGCCCATTGGGAGCAGACTGGCCTTTTTCAAGTCAAGGAAGATGCGACGACGCCTAAATATTATTGCCTGGAGATGTTCCCCTATCCGTCAGGGCGGATACATATGGGCCATGTGCGGGTGTATGCCATCGGGGATGTTATCGCCCGTTACAAAACCATGCGGGGCTTTCATGTGTTGCATCCCATGGGTTGGGATGCCTTTGGTTTGCCTGCGGAAAATGCCGCCATCGAGAAGGGTGTGCATCCCAATGCCTGGACGCAAGAAAATGTCGCGTACATGAAAAAGCAATTGCGGCGGATGGGCCTATCCTACGATTGGGATCGTGAGGTCAATACATCCCAACCTGACTATTACCGATGGAATCAGTGGATTTTCCTCAAAATGGTGGAGCGGGGGTTGGCCTATCGCAAACGCTCTGCGGTCAATTGGTGCCCTTCATGCGAAACCGTGTTGGCCAATGAGCAAGTGTTGGCGCAAGAAGGAAAAGATGGGGGGGTATGCTGGCGATGTGAGTCGGTGGTCATTCAAAAAGAATTGGAGCAGTGGTTTTTTCGCATCACGCAATATGCGCAAGAACTATTAGACGGCTGCGATCGGTTGACGAGTTGGCCTGCGCGCGTGCTGGCCATGCAGCGGCATTGGATAGGCCGGAGCCAGGGAGTGGGAATTGATTTTCCTGTCGCCGAGCCACGGGACGATCTAACCGCCATTCGTATCTTTACCACGCGACCGGATACGATTTATGGCGCGACCTTTATGAGTCTGGCCCCTGAGTCGCCGTTGGTGGAGCAGTTGATTGCGGGACGAGCATGTGCTGAAACGGTTCGAGCGTTTGTGGAGCGTGTTTCTCGTTTAGATAAAGCCACGCGTACGGCGGCGGACCGTGAGAAAGAAGGAGTCTTCACCGGGGCCTATGCCATCAATCCGTTTACGCAAGAACGTATCCCCATTTGGGTGGCTAATTTCGTGCTCTATGAATATGGCACTGGGGCGATTATGGCCGTTCCTGCGCATGATCAGCGGGATTTTGAATTTGCCAAGCACTATAACATCCCCATTCGGCTGGTCATTCAAAACCCAGATGAAACGCTGGCGACTGACGCTTTAGATGCGGCGTATGAAGAACAGGAGCAGGCTGGCGTATTGGTGAATTCTGGAACATTTACCGGTTTATCGGTGCCTGATGCCAAGCAGGCGATGGGTGAATATGTTGAAGCCCAGGGTTGGGGAAAACGTACGATCAATTTTCGGTTACGCGATTGGGGCATCTCTCGGCAACGATATTGGGGGACGCCGATTCCCATGTTGTACTGCGGGCATTGCGGTATCGTTCCCGTTCCTGAAAATCAATTGCCGGTTCTGTTACCTGAAGATGTGCCGTTTACCGGAAAGGGTGGGTCGCCGCTCAAAGAATCCCCTTCGTTTGCCAAAGCCACGTGTCCTACTTGTGGAGGAACGGCTCGCCGCGAATCTGATACCATGGATACCTTTGTCGATTCCTCCTGGTATTTTCTCCGCTACTGCTCGCCTCAAGACACCAATCAACCCGTCAATCCGCATGCGGCTCAACATTGGATGGCTGTGGATCAATATGTTGGGGGAATTGAGCATGCGGTCTTACATTTGTTGTATGCCAGATTTTTTACGAAGGTCTTGCGGGACTTGGGTTTGACGAAGGTCGATGAACCCTTTGTGCATTTGCTCACACAGGGGATGGTGACGAAGGAAACCTATTGGTGTGAGGAACATCGATGGGTGTTGCCATCAGACACCATCAAGGAAGATGGGCAACGCCTCTGCGGGCAATGCAGGAAAGTGATCGTCACGGGGCGGACAGAGAAAATGTCGAAGTCTAAAAAGAATATCGCCTCGCCAGAAGATTTGTGTGATCGATACGGTGCTGATACGGCTCGACTGTTTTCACTCTTTGCCGCGCCACCGGAGAAAGATCTGGAATGGAGCGATACGGGTGTGGAAGGCTGTAGTCGGTTTCTCAATCGGGTGTGGCGGCTTGTCCAAGAACAGCTTCCAGTGTTTAGGGAAGTGAATGATCAACCTATTTCACAAGAATCAGCGCTGTTGGCGGACTTGCAGCGGGCGACACATCACACTATTCAAAAAGTCACCCATGATCTCGAACGAGACTTTCAATTCAATACGGCAATTGCGGCATTAATGGAATTGGTCAACCAGCTTTATAAATCGATGAAAGACTATCCGATGAACGCGCTTACAGCGGATGAACGTGGCGGCTGGCGGTCGGCTATTGAAACGTTGCTGATCCTGTTAGCGCCCTTTGCTCCGCATCTTGCTGAAGAATTGTGGAACACGGCAGGACACGTTACCAGTATTGCACGACAGCCATGGCCACTGTTTAATCCGGACTTGGTGGTGAGTACTGAATGGACGATTCCCATTCAGGTGAACGGCAAACTGCGGAGTAAAATATCCGTGCCGGCCGGTTCGACAAAGGATCAGATTATTGCCTCCGCTCAGAGTGATACTAAACTCATCGAATGGTTGCAGGATAAGACCCCTCGCAAAGTGATATACGTTGAACAAAAGTTGGTGAATTTTGTTATGTAATTGCCGGCGGGTTGGCCAATCTCTGGATCGCTCGAAACGAGCAGTCATGTGGTGTGGTGTGTTCCTCATGATGCTATGGGCCTTGGCCGGATGCGGATATCAATTCACCGTAGAAGGACCTGGTCCGGTGATAGGTGGTGGCGGACGTGTAGCGGAAGGTCCCCCGGTTCGTTTGTTCTTGCATACCCTGAAGAACAATACTTTTGAACCGAACTTAGAATTCAAATACACCCGCTACCTTCGACAGGCTCTGCAATCGGCTGGTAGTGCCACCTTTGTTGACGATGACCCCTCGGCGGATTTTATTTTAGACGGTGCCATTGTTTCCCTGGCGCTTCCCTCTGTGGCCTTTTCTCAAAACCAAACCCTGGAAAGTCGGGTTAGCGTGAAGGTTGCGGTGAAGGTCAGGCATCGAAAAACGGGGAAAGTCCGCTGGTCCAAAACTGGAACCGGCATCGCAGAATTTTATGTGGGAGCCACATCAACCGGGGATGCCGAGACCGGGTTGCAATTTAATCGGGTCTTGCAAGATCGTGCGGTTGAACAGGCGGGTCTCATGGTAGCGGGAGATTTGGCTGATGGGTTTCTCTCTGCCCGCGATCAAGGCAAGTTTGGCGTTGATCAGAGCAAGCCATCCTCGGCTATTGGATCGGAAGCCGATACCTCATTGGCTCCTACACAGAATTCCAATTCCTCCGAGTTACCCAATACCTCAGTGCCGTAAGCGCATTTGGTCACGTTCCTTTTTTGTTCCGTGTGGTCTCTCAATGAATGTTCATGACTTACAGCGTCAGATCACCCAACAAGGGCTGGCTCCCCTCTATGTGCTTCTTGGAGAGGAACCGTATTTTTGTGATCACGCGCTGGATCTGTTGCGGCTGGCTAAGCAGGGAGAAGAGAGCCAGGGTCTATCTGGCGGGTCGACGCCAGGCGAAGCATCGGACCTGTTTCAGTCCGATGTTGTATATGGGGATGAAACCGATGCCTCTGAAATTCTCGGGCTTGCCGAAGAAGTCTCATTTTTCTCCGCTCGGCGGCGGTTGTTTGTCAAATGGGCTGAGAAAATTTCTGCCAAAGATGGCGAGCGACTGATTCCCTATTTCCAAAACCCGAATGAGTCCACTACGTTGGTTTTCGCTGCGGCCAAATTGGATGGACGAACCAAATGGGTGCAGGTCTTGAAAAAGCAGGCCCTGGTGGTGGACTGTGCTCCATTGTTTGAAAATCAGCGAGGTGGATGGATCACCCAGCAAGCCCGTGAATTGGGCTTGTCGTTGGAACCCCAGGCCCTGGAGATGTTGAAGGATCAGGCCAATGAAGGGTTATATGCCGTCATGCGTGAATTGGAAAAATTGGTGGCGTATCTGCCGGAGGGACAACGGGTGCAGGTGGAGGATGTTGAGCTCGTTCGCGGAAAGCCTCCAGGAATTTCGGTCTTTGATTGGTCCGAAGCTGTTTCACGAGGAGACCATGGACGTGCGTTGGACATTGTGGCGAAAAATTTAGAAACCGGTGAGGCGCCCTTACGAATGTTGGGTGCGTTTTTGTGGCAAATGCGCCGGATCTGGAAAGCCAGTGGACTGTTGCAGGAAGGGAAGGATCAAGGTCAGGCGGCCAGGCAGGCTGGTATTCAACCCTTTCGTGCCCGCGAATTTATGCAACAAGTGCAATGGTGGAAAGACGCGCATTTTCGTCGTGCCTGGACGATATTTGCTCAGGCAGATTCGGCGCTGAAGGGTGGGCGAGCTTCGCAACCAAAGCTGATTCTCGATGACCTAGTCATTCAATTGTGCCAAGGCATGCAGAGTTCCGCAGGCCGATAGCTCAAATCACGCCCCAACTCGGAAGATGCGGGAAGAGAGAGAGAAAAAAAAAGCCGGAGCGCTTTGGTGTCTAGGCGGCGTTGACTCGATTGGTGAGTCGGGAAATCCAACGTGACGCGGTGTTTCGGTGGAGCGTCCCTTTTGTGGCGGCTTTATGCAGTTCTGAAGTCGCTTCTCGTAAAGAGCTTTTGGCGGTATCGCCATTTTTCTCTTGCAGGGCGGCATCCACCCTTTTAATGAAGGTTTTCACTCGACGTAAAATGGATCGATTCCGTTCTTGCCGCTTTAAGGTTTGCCGAGCGGCTTTAATTGCTGAATGATGTCGATTGGCCATGAAACCCTCCAAATAGAATAAGACTACTATGTACCACAGCATTTCAATTTCGGTCAACCGACGATCGCGCCAAAATTTGAGGGAACCAGGAAGAAGAAACCTGGTGTATCCCTATTAACGGTGAAGGAAAATGCCGTTGCCCTTGGTGCAATCCCCCATGAGAATGCTTGCGGGCTTTCAAGCCCTCTGGTAAGATTTGTCCTCTTCAGGTAGATCACATGGCTTAGTGGTGGGTGTAGCTCAGTTGGTTAGAGCGCTGGTTTGTGGAGCCGGAGGTCGCGGGTTCGATCCCCGTCACTCACCCCACTTGTTTATTCCCCAAAACGCTAAAAGCTGAATAGTTTAGGATCGAGACATCGTCTAAGGCCGATGAGTCGGTATATTCAAGTCGTCTTGGTTACGGTAATCGAATGAGTTCCACCGGTTTCTTCGCTTCGAGCCCGTAGATATCGAGCCGGCGATCTCGCAAGGGACGCACGCTGCCCATCTCTCGCGCTTCCTGGAGCACCACAAGATCGAGGTCACTGATGACGACGGTTTCGCTGTTAAAGTCCGCGGTGCCGGCAATACCATCGGTGGGGAAGGCAAAATCGCTTGGCGTACAGATGGCCGCTTGGCCATAGTTGATGAGGAAGTTGTCGACCTGGGGTAAGTTGCCCACGTTGCCGGAAAGGACGGTATAGATCACGTTTTCAACCGCGCGGGCTTGGGCGGTGTATCGCACCCGCAGGTACGCTTTTCGTTCATCGGTGCTAAACGGGACAAATATGACCTCGGCCCCTGCGAGGGTCAGCAACCGGGCGGGCTCGGGAAACTCAATGTCATAGCAGACTTGGATGGCAATCCGGGCATGACTGGTTTCAAACACCTTGAGTCCTTCTCCTGGTTCGATTCCGTATTCCTTCCGTTCGTTCGGTGTGACGTGCAGTTTGTCCTGGGTGTACACGTTGCCGCTGGGATCAAACAGATGGGCAACATTGCGGATACCTTTTCCGACTCGAACCGGATGGGATCCTCCAATGATGTAGAGACCGGATTCCTTGGCTTTGGCGATAAACATTTCCCGGTAGCGGTCTACCATGCCCGCCAGTTCAATGATGGCATCGACTGGTTTCATGTCTGGGTCGAGCATGCTAAAGAGCTGGACGGTGAACAACTCGGGGAAGAGGAGATAATGACAGTGGTATTGCTCGGCGGTGGCCACAAAGAAATCCACCTGGTGTTCGAACTCTTCCCAGCTGGCGACGGAACGCATTTCGTACTGTGCCGCGCACACTCGAATCTTTCGTACCGGTCTTTTCATCGGCGAGGCCGCAATGACGCGTTTGGGCTGTCGATACGCCGCATTCTGGTGTTCGAGAAACGTGGCGTAATTTAAGCTTTGCTCGTCGCGCAGGTAGCTCATATGGATGCCTTTGACCTGATACCCTGCTTTGAGGTGGGCACCGAGGGCCGGATCTTTGAGCTCTCCCCGACAGACTTTTTCAACGTATTGTTCCGGTGACAAGCGACCAGCATGCTCGCGGTATCCCGGTATGCGACCTCCCGCCACCATTCGACGCAGGTTAAAGCGCCGGAGGATGTTCATCCTGCCCTCGTAGAGTTTTCCAGCGATTCCCTGGCCACGAAAGTCCGGATGAACCGCCATATCCACGCCGTAAAGATCATCACCGGCGGGGGTGTGAGTGCTAAAGGTGCCGTTACCGGTGATTTCAGCGTAGGAGTACCAAGGCGAATCGTCATTGAGATGGACGATAAGCGCCATCGCATACCCCACCACCTGCTTGCCGATGGTTGCGATGAGTTGGCCTTCGGGAAACGCTTCGATCTGCATTTTGAGTTGACGCTCGTCACAGAGTCCCCCTGGTCCGTAATTGGCATACGCAGCGGCCTGGCACGCGTAGATGACTGGAATATCATCAAGGCGGGCACGACGCACCTTGACTATTGCTGCACGGGATGCCTCTTCATTTAGGGAAGGCTTATCGGCCATTTTTAAAATCCATACTTTTGCTTGCGATGGTGGGCT
The DNA here is from genome assembly GCA_032128535.1 of Nitrospirota bacterium. Lineage (GTDB taxonomy): Bacteria > Nitrospirota > Nitrospiria > Nitrospirales > UBA8639 > Nitrospira_E. The sequence continues at coordinate 178 of JAQBGS010000071.1, read as the reverse complement.
GCGGGGGCAGCCATCGGTGCTTCACAATTGAGGGGATGCTGTCGGGACGGTGCAACATACGTTCAATCTCTTTGCTTCTGCCAATGACTGGGTCGAGTTTTTCACTTCGAGCTAATTCTGTTAAGTCTCTCCCAAAAGCATCGAGCGCAGGAGTTTTGGAACTTCCAGGTGTCGCTGG
>JAQBGS010000070.1:0-3946 GCA_032128535.1 Nitrospirota bacterium | reverse complement strand
TCAAGAGATTCATCCCAGATCCATTACCCCCTCACTCCCACAGCAAATTGAAGATTTGGCCGGAGCCTGGGAATACAAAGATGCGGCCGGAGAGGGAATCATCACCCTGAATACTGAGGGAAAGGGAGCGTATGCGTGGGAAGAGGGACAGTTCGAAACGCGCTCTTTAGAAAACCGAACGTGGACTGGTGTATGGATTCAAGACGGGAATGATCGGGAAGGGGGCTTTGAACTCACGTTTTCTGATGACTCATCGGTTGCACAAAGGGACTGGTGGTACACTCGAATCGGAAAAGACAACGATCCCCTCCAACCTGGCGGAACGTTCAGTATGAGTCGATCTTCTCCTATCCGAATTGCGCAATGACAGAACCCAAGTCTTTCTTTGGGTTTTCGTGAGTCCTGCTTAATGCATGACAGGATTTTGTGCTGGCGGGGTGGGGAGGGCTGGCGGAACGACTTTATTCCCACTATTCGTCGGGACAGGCTGGGTGAGCCCGGCTTCGAGAGCCTCTTCAATTGTTTCCACAAATATCAGGGACAATTCGTTCCGAACTGCTTCTGGGACGTCTGGGAGATCTTTCTCGTTGGCCTTCGGCAACATGATGCGACGCAACCCCATGCGATGCGCGGCTAAGAGTTTTTCTTTGATGCCGCCGACAGGCAACACGAGCCCGCTTAAGCTGATTTCTCCGGTCATTGCCGTATCTTTGCGAACGGGAATTCTTAACAACAGAGAAGCGATTGCGCAGGCCATGGTCACGCCGGCGGAAGGTCCATCCTTGGGTATCGCGCCTTCTGGCACATGAATGTGCATACCATTACGTTTAAAGATCGCAATATTCAATCCGAAACTTTCGGCGCGTGACCAGAGGTAGCTCCGTGCCGCTTGTGCCGATTCTTGCATGACTTCGCCGAGCTGTCCGGTTATCGTCAGGTCGCTCCCACCAGGGAGCAAGGTGCTTTCCACGTAGAGGACATCGCCGCCAGCTTCCGTCCATGCCAAACCCGTGGCCACACCTAAGGGCAAGGTCTTTCGCGCTTCCTCCGGCATGTATTTTTCTATTCCCAACCAGGCTGAAAGTTCGGTTTGTTGAATAGTGAGTGGGGGGGCAGATTCTTCCGGAGGTGTGTCCGCCAGTCGCAACGCCACTTTTCTCGTGAGTTTCCCTAACATCTGTTCCAGTTGGCGCACGCCGGCTTCACGGGTATAGCGTTTAATGATATGCGGAATGACTTCTGCCTCTAACGTCAGTGGTTTATCCTGCAGTCCTGCTTCTTCAAGACGGCGCGGCCACAAATACCGGTTGGCGATTTCCAATTTTTCCTGATGGCTGTACCCGGCTAAACGGATGATCTCCATGCGATCCATAAGGGGGCGTGAAATATTCTCCAAAGAATTTGCTGTCGTGATAAACATGACCTTGGAGAGATCAAACGGCAGGTCCAAATAATTATCGCGGAAGGTATGATTTTGTTCAGGATCAAGAATCTCTAAGAGTGCCGACGCAGGATCACCGCGAAAATCATGCCCGACTTTATCTACTTCATCCAACATCAAGATAGGATTTTTGGCTCCGGCTCGACGAAGGGCCTGGATAAGACGGCCAGGCATGGCGCCAACATAGGTCCGTCGATGGCCGCGAAGCTCCGCCTCATCATGAAGGCCGCCTAGGCTGAGCCGCTCAAATTTCCGCTCCAACGCGCGGGCGATGGATTGCCCCAAGCTGGTTTTCCCCACGCCCGGTGGTCCCACTAAACACAGAATGGGGGATTTCGCTGATGGATTTAATTTCAAAACAGCTAAATGTTCGAGGATGCGTTCTTTGACATCCTGAATTCCATAATGGTCTTCATCCAACACGGATCGAACATGGGTCAGGTCGAGATGATCCTCCGTGACCGTATGCCAGGGTAATTCCAGGACCAACTCAAGATAACTTCGGATAATTTGGTGATCGGGCGAAGCGGGTGGTAATTTGATGAGGCGTTTTAATTCGCGGGTGGCCTCTTTCAGAACAATTTCGGGAAGGTCCGCTTCTTCAATACGAGTTTTCAGCTCACCCACGTCACCATCCAGCACTTCAGTTTCTAGCTCCCCGAGTTCCTGTTGAATTTCTTTGAGTTGTTGCCGGAGAAAGTATTCTCGTTGAGATTTGCCGATTTCGGCTTGAGCCTGACTGGCAATTTCATGGCGTAACTTCAGGATATGAAGTTCGTGGGCTAATGCCCCATACACCTTGCGCAACACTTCTTTCGGGTCAGATTGCTCTAGAAGTCCTTGCAGGCGTTCAACGTTGAGGTTGAGGAGTGAGACGAGTCGATAGGCGACCAACAAGGGATCTTTTTCGGCCCGAAGGACTGACACCAGTTCGGCCACCCCTTGATTGGTCAACAATTCTGGTAACTGCCCGACGAGATTGAGCAACTCACGATGGAGGGCTTCGAGTTCGGGGTCGGAGTCTATCGTAATGGGTAACCGTCGGGCTCGAACCATCATGTGTGGCTCGGTCTGTTCCAATTTCAAGAGCACCATGCGCTCGATGCCCTGAGCCAGCACTTGCAGGTGCCCCTCAGAAGTTTTCCCCATTTGTTTGAGGACCGCTTTCGTGCCAATGAGAAAGAGATCGTCAAAGCCAGGCTCTTCGATTTCTGAATCACGCTGCGTCACCATTAACAGCGCTTTTTCTTCGGTATTCATGGCAGCTTCGACAGCTGCCATGGATCGTGTGCGCCCAATGGTGAAAGGTACCAGGGTTTCAGGAAACAGCACCGTCCGTTTCACAGGGACTAAGGGTAAAGAAACAATGAGTTCAGCTTCGTGTGTGGATGTATTCATGGTTCTTCCGCTGGTCTTAACGAAATGAGAAAAAAGAAATGTTGTACAACAAGATATCCTTATAAGATAGACACAAACCACCGTGAGTCAACCAACAGCTCAATCCCGGTTGTCCCATTGGCTTGACGAATTTCTAAAGGGATCATATAATAGTAAGTAAATACTTACTTATATGAAAAAATCTTCAGCCAAATCCAGTCGTCCGCGTATCTCGGCAGCCGCTCGGAAAGCCAGTATTATCCGATCGGCAGCCGCCATTTTTGGTGAGAAAGGATTTAACGGAACGAAAACACGCGAGATCGCCGCCCGAGCCGAAGTGAGTGAAGCCTTAATCTTTAGACATTTCCCGAGTAAGGAAGAGTTGTATACCGCCATCCTGGCGGAGGAGTCCCCCCTTCCAGGTTTGCGTAAACGGATTGAGGCTTTGGCGGAACAACGCAAGGACGTGGAAGTCTTTACGGTGATTGCTGAGACGATTGTGGGAGGGGCGCCCGCTCCGAATCTTATGCGGCTCATTCTCTTCAGTGCTTTAGAAAACCATGAACTCTCGGACATGTTTTTTCATAACCATATTCGTCATTTTTATGATGTGTTGGCTTCGTATATTGAGCAACGGATTCAAGATGGCGCGTTTCAACCAGTTCCGCCGATGGTGGCGGCTCGGGCGTTCATGGGCATGCTGATTTATCACCGATTATTGACCGTGCTCTTTCGAGCAACGTTGCCTCAAGAACCGCAGGAGATCGTTCGTACATTTGTGACGGTCTTTATGAAAGGCTTACTCGCTCAACCAAGCCAGGGGAAGAAGCCTAAACCTCAAACTCGTGCATCGAAGAGATCGAAGAAAACACGACTCTCATGAATTTTGTTGCGTTAAAAATGTTATTCGGTGACCGAGCTAAATATATGATGCTCTTGGCTGGTCTCACCTTTTCCACCATGCTCATCGTGCAACAGGGCTCGATTTTCTGGGGCCTCATGACCTGGTCGCAATCAGGAATCACGAACATTAATGCTCCGGTGTGGGTGACCGATCCCAACATCAATCAAGTCGAAGAGATTAAACCCCTGGCGGATACGGCGGTGAATGTGGTTCGCAGTGTCCCA
>JAQBGS010000069.1:0-17933 GCA_032128535.1 Nitrospirota bacterium | reverse complement strand
TCTGAACATAGGCAAGTTTCCCTCAATTAGTCAAAGAGTTAGAACACACCGTCTGCCAAGTCCTCATACGCTTCCTGCATGAATTTCCATGCAGTTTGAAGGCAAAGCATGCAGAAGGTCACTTGGTGCAATGAGGTTATTCGCCGTAAAAATAGGCTCTTTACTTAATTGAATTTCATCCTACCCAGATCGGGGAACAGTCTGAATAATTTTCGGTGCACCACGCATATTGTGGCTGTGCCTCCAAAGCCACCATAGTTGAACACTGATCCCCGTCAGCGTCGCCGCCACACCCACGTACAACCCCAGAATCTTTCCATAGAAAATCCCCATGACTAAGATGCTTGAGCTCCCGAGTAGATACAGACTGACGGCTTGCGTCACATACGTCGTGGCGCCTCGATAGACCAGTTCACCTTGAAAATAACTTTCCCAAGGACTCAAGGCTGGGAGAACCACAGCCATCCACAGGGCCGTGCGGGCGAGTGAAGAAAGTTCCGGATTCAACGCGGCCACGGATTCAAACCAAATGGTGGAAAGCGGAGTCGCTGCAATTAATAATAACGTCGCACTGGCGCCCAAGGAGACCAACCACACAAATTGTTGTAATGGCCTTAGAAAATGAGGTCGATCAGAAAACGTCACAACAACCTCTTGTATGGCAATTCCCACACTTCGAAACATAAAGGTGAGGCCGCCTAACACGGGCCACACGGCTAACGATTCCAATGCTCGCGGCATACGGCTAATCGCTGCACTTCCAACAGAAAGTGTGGCCAACATGACCAGCGGCGTCAGGGCTAAGGGCCAATAGAATGAATACAGGCGTTGAAGCGTCAACGGATGTTCTGGCACGACGTCGCGTTGCTGGAGATCTCGTACAATCGGGCGAGTACACACAAACATAAAAACCGCTTCAAAGATGACGCCAGCAGAAAGGGCCACGGTGGCCACGAGAACCCCTGGGACGGTTTGAATCGCTAGCCCCCCCAACAATACCGATGCACTGACACCTAATCGGATTAAGGTACCCAGCCCAACCAATCGCGTTCGCCCAGCACGAATGACCACACCCTGGAAGAACCGTCTTACCGCAATCGACAACGTCCATGGGGTCATCATTTGCAAACCCATTTGGGCCGGTCCCCAAATACTCGCTGGCGCTCCTAACAGGGTTTTCACCACCACGTCATACAAGGGGGAAAAAGCCAACAGAATATGCAGCAGTGTCAGACTCCCCCCTAAAGTCACAATAAAATTACGCATCAGGCGGTAGGCTGACCAGTCTTTACACAAAGCCGTGGAGGCCACCAAAATCATGATGATTGGGGCCTCGATGAAGAGCGAGAGCGGAAAGACCACTCCCCCATAGGCTGCTAAATGAATTTCCGGATGAGCCAATCGAGATATGGTCGCGGCCACGAGCAGTAACTCCACGCCCATAAGAAGCCAACTACCAGCTAAGGGCCACCACATGCGAAAAATGATGGAGAGGGGGGAAAGATGAGGGTGTGACACGTAAAGTAGTTACGAGGCCGAAACGGCGGGGGATGAACCCCGCTTCAAGCAGAACTCCTTGGAAGGAGAAGGTTTCAGATTAAGGAAGAAATTTAACGAGTGATTGGGAGTACCACAATACTGAAGCAAACCCCAAATGCCTCACTTCGAGACTACCACAGCGCCAGCTTTTTCCGCCAAGTGAAACTCCCCGCCCAAAGGGCGGGGCTTCTCAAAAACCTTATTAGATTAATTGGGGGAATCTGTCCCCCAAACCCCCTAAAAAGGATTCCATTCATCCCCGTGCAAAGCACGGGGCTTTCTGGAATGGGACAGTAATAATTTCTACGAGGGGGAAGTCGGGAACGATACCGAGGCTGTTGCACCAACAGGAGCCACTAATTCCGCTTTTTCTTGTGAAACATTCGAGGATTCTATTGGAATCTGGGCTGGTGGTGCAGAAGGACTCGCTGTAGCCACAGATTCGTCACGAATATCCTCCGGCTCCTCATAGGACGATTTCCATGTAGATACTTCAATTTCACATCCCTCCCCTGGATATAAGCGAAGGAAATCCCATTTCGTCACCCAACTTTTGACGTATTTCCTCATGCTGGTTCCAGGAACAATAGTGGCCACTTCTTCCGAAGCCTGCTCCCACATATGCCACCCATGTCCCTTGAGATGCAACCTACGAACCGTTTGATGAACGTCCTGAATCGTTGCAGCTGAAGGTAGCCCTAACGGAATGCGTTGCGACTGAAGAAGTCCCATACCTTTTTCGGCTTTGTCGGCCAATAGTCGATCGACGTCGGTTTGCTTACCTCGAAGCTTCTCTACCATTTTCACACTGTCACCTTTTTTCTCTAAAATCTCTTCCCGGAAATCATTGGTTAAGGCAATGACCGTCCCGAGACCTGGGAGCATTTGCCCATCAATCATATTCATTAATCGGGCTATTTCCGCATAGGACTTGGCGCGTTGATTCACTGAATACCGCCCGATGAGTTCGGCTTCATCAATTAATAAAATCCATCCAGCATACCCAGCCGCCTGCATCAAGCGGGCGGCGAACTGAAATCGTTGCAGGGCAAGTTCTGCTGCCGACACTCGGCCAAACGTATATTGGCCACCAAAGCCAGCTTCCTGTAGATATTTTTTTAAATCGCCTACCCCAATGGGATCACCAGTCCAAAATCTGGCCATCCGATGGCCTAATTCCATATCCGAGCTCATCCGCTCGTAGAGCAATAAGGTCGCCGCAAAGCGAGTATCAATATGATTTTCCGGATTATTGACCCAGGCGACTAAATCCTTATATCTGGGCGTCCACGCATCACATTCGCCGGCAATTTCAGCAAAGACTTCTCCCCGTTTATTCGGGACCACCGCTGTTTCAATGGCCGAATAAAAAAGCCGAACGGGATGATAGAGCGGCGTCTCCTTACTAATAACAATTCGGCTACAAATAAAATTGGCATCTAGCGCCAAATGCTGCAAATACTCCAGCACATGAGATTTGCCACTTCCAAATTCACCTTCAAGCACCATCCCTCGGGGACAAGGACCAGTCGTCACATTTTGTTGCGTGGCTTCCAACATTCGACGAAACCGGCCTTCGACCTCAGGCTGCAAGCACCCCAATGCGGTCACTACATGTTGATTCGGCACCCCTGCTCGAAGGCCTTCGACCACCCGCCGCGCTTCGACATGAGGTACAGTGCCATGTCCATGAAGCTTGGGCGAAGCCAGTTGTGTTGATCCAGGGTGGCCTTGCTCTTGACCTTGAATACGCACCAGGGAAGCCAAAGGGTTCTGCCGGTGTTTCGGTCGAATATCATCCCAGACCCTCAGCTTTAACGCCTCATAACGATCAACGCCTCGTCGAGAATCTGTCAAAAATTCTTCAGGAGCTAAAACCACCATCAACAGTCCTTCGATTTCATCAGCTGTATCCAAAAATTGTCGGAGCAATTCAAATAAGTCCATGGTGGCCGAGGGCGTAAACTTCAATGAACCATCCGTTGGAGATTCTTGAGGCTTGCCAAAATATCGGGAAATGTCGAGAGAAAGAACAAGCCCCCCGTTCCCGGCTAATCGCAACCACCGTGTCAACGAGGTCAACATATGTCGGGCATTGTGACGGGCGACCTTTTGATAGATCATGGCCTTTTTCACGCCGGAAACAAGACGAAGGTCGCCACACAGCCATTCCTTCACTGCGGTTGCTAATACTCGATCAGAATCCCCCGAATCAAACTGCGCCAAGCATAAACGGATCATGGCCATTCGAAATTCACGACAGAGCCCTGAATCGCCATCAATAGATTTTTCCAACCACGTTTGCACATCCCGACGTAGCATGGGTTCTTTCCGTTCATTCAATGCCGCAACTTGGCGCAGGGAAAATTCATTGCGATTGGCCGGAATTTGATACCCATGCTCTTCTAACAAACGAAGCACAAATCGATAGGCTAAATTATCCCAATCCACCTGCTTGGCAATCTTGTGAAACAACCGCTCAACCAGATGTACTTTGGTATATCGGGCATCGACTTTGGCAAAGACATAACCTTCTGCTTTGGCCATACCATCCAAAGAATGTTGGCAACCTTGCAGGGAATCTTGATCCGGGATGACCGCAACTTTGATAGCACCACCGCCATCACGTACAAAATTCTTCAGGTATTCTTGTTGAACCACACCAAGCCAATCCTTAGCAGCCATATTAAACAGAGGCGCCTCTGGATTCTGCGGTTTTCTTCCAGCCGTTTTCTTCGGAACGGCAGAAGAACGGGTGCCAGAATTGGGAGAAAATGGCAGGACAGACGGTGGGACCTCGCCGGGAGGATTGGCTATGGCAAGTGGAGCTTCATCTTTCAAAGTTTGCAGCCGATTTAACGCGTCGATTAATTTACTCATGTTGGTTCCCTACGTTGGATTCATCCCACCTTAAATAGCGAATCACAAGATGGCATCTTATCCTGTCCTTGGTTCATGCATCACCAAATGATTCATTGTTCTTTTTACACAGGAAAATGCAGGCTAATTTGACAGGCCTGTTTATACAACTGTGCAATGCGAGCTTCAGCTACATCATCCTCTTGGATATCCAGAAGCCGGCATCCGATCTCTCGAAACGGAATACCCAGCTCAACCCCATCCAAGACTCGTAAGTATAAAGGCCATTCATCGCGAGATTTTCGCCGATCCAGATTCCGACCAACCTGATGATCTTGCCATTCCAAAAGATCTGTTTTCACCTTGTCCAATTGGGGAGATAGGGGTTTTTTGATATCAAATATGGCCGCCACACGCCATTCGGATAAGCACAAGCTGATTTCTTCCCCACCGCCTAACCAATCCGGACCCTGCCCGAAGTAAATCCGTCCATAATTGGCATCAAACGACAACATCCAGGGCTTGGAGATCGCAGGATTGGGAAGCCCACTCAAATGATATTTCTCTAGGGAATTGGGCATACGGGCTTTAAAGGCGGGATGGTCAGGGGACACCACCTTCTTTCGATAGCGGGTGGGATATTTTGGGTCGTTTGCACAGGCCACGTCGTATTCATAGGTCGATTGATAATACTTTTCCCAATCCTGTCGATAATCAGCCCGGCGACGAAGAAACTCCCATCGCCAAAACGTATCATTCAAACTCTCGGGTTGAGGATAGGTTTCGCCATCCATCCAATTGGACTCTTTCCCCGCTTGAACCTGTTGGCCATTCATACTTTTTGAAGGACGACCGCTTTTACTCATTTAACACACCATGTTTTCTTTCCGAAGGAAATAGAAAATTTTTGGAATCGCCCATAGTAAAAACGAAGAAAATCCATGTTTTCTCCATGGCCCTTGAGGCCCTTCCAGAATACCGTCAAATAGCCCCGGCAAGGCGGAAATCAGGGCTTTTGCAAAACAGCTAAGGATTGAAATGCATCAAATCAGGCAGGGACTATGCAACCGAAAAGGAATTTTACATATGAGAAGGGAAACTAGTTCGACGCTGTGACCAGGAAATTCCATGGGCCCAGCCAAACCAGGAGAGCACAGCCACACAACAGGCTAAGAAGACCATGGCCATGACAAAACATATTTTCCCTAGCATACGGAAGATCCCCCAACGAAGCGGCTCTTCATTCCTGCCATCTCTTTAATCTATCGGCAGGAATCTGGTAAGTCTTTACTCGAAAGCCTCATAATACACTCTCAGGCCACAGACTGGTCTGTGTCAACAAATATTATACACGATAGGGGAAGGTTTCAAATCCAGGCTTCTCCCTAGGCAACATACCGACGAAATTTCTGAGATACCCGAATGGCGGCATTCGGACATTCCTCAATCCATGAGAGGCATACCGTGTTTACGGAGACGGGAAATGGAAGAAATGGCCAATAAAGAATAAAGCGTCTAGCACATTTCATCACCCCTTGAGAGTAGGCGTCCTGGAACAATTAACAAGATAGCACTGCCAACAACTGCCTATTTCTTCTCTATTTTTGCCCAAGAATCACGAAGAGGAACCGTTCGATTAAATACCAGTTTTTGATCACTCGAATCCGGGTCCAAGCAGAAATACCCTTGTCGCTCAAACTGAACCCGACTACCGATTGTGGCATGCTTCAGACAGGATTCAGCCCAACAGTTTGAGAGGACCTGCATGGAATGCGAGTTTAACATGGATTGAAAATCCTGGGATTGACTTTCGGTACTGGAGGACGATTCAGCTAATAAGGGTTCATACAAACGGACCTCAGCTGGCAGAGCATGATGAGCCGAAACCCAATGAATGGTTCCCTTCACTTTTCGGCCAGCCTGTGAACCGCCGCGTTTTGTATCGGGATCAAACGTACATCGAATCGCCGTGATCATCCCTGTCTGTGCATCTTTGTCGACACCCACACAACGAATGATATAAGCATAGCGAAGACGAACTTCCTGCCCAGGCGACAGTCGAAAAAACTTTTTTGGTGGATCTTCGCGGAAATCGTCTGCTTCTATATAGAGTTCACGAGAAAACGCCAGCTGTCGAGTCCCTTGGCTCACGTCCTCGGGATTATTCACGGCCTCGACTTCTTCAGTCTGCCTCTCCGGATAATTTTCAATGATCACCTTCACAGGATGAAGCACTGCCATCACACGAGGAGCCGTGCGATTCAAGTCCTCCCGAATCGCATGCTCTAATAGTCCCATTTCAATCACGCTATCTCGCTTGGCGACTCCCACTCGTTCACAAAAATTTCGAATGGCTTCTGGAGTGTATCCACGACGGCGTAAGCCCTTTATCGTCGGCATGCGAGGATCGTCCCACCCTCGAACCTGTCCCTCCTCCACTAATTGCAAGAGCTTTCGCTTACTCATCACCGTTTGAGCCAAATTCAGCCGAGCAAACTCAATTTGCTGCGAATGGCAAGACACATCACATTCACGCAACACCCAATCATATAACGGCCTATGGTCTTCAAACTCTAACGTACACAAGGAATGCGTAATGCCTTCCAAGGCATCAGACAGCGGGTGGGCAAAATCGTAAGTGGGATAGATACACCAGGCATCACCCGTCCGATAGTGCGTGGCCTTCCGTATGCGGTATAAGGCCGGATCCCGCAAATTGATATTAGGCGAAGCCATATCAATCTTGGCACGCAACACATAGGTCCCTTCCTCAAATTCCCCTGCCCGCATTCGAGCAAATAAATCAAGGTTTTCTTCGAGACTGCGGTGACGATCTGGGCTATCCTTTCCCGCTTCAGTCAACGTCCCTCGATATTCTCGAAGTTGCTCTGCCGTCAAACTATCGACATAGGCTTTATCTTTTCGAATGAGCTTCACGGCAAACTCATACAACGATTCAAAATAGTCCGAGGCAAAATACAATCGATCTCCCCAATCAAACCCTAGCCATCGAACATCTTCCTGAATCGACTGCACATAATCCAGATTTTCTTTAGTGGGATTGGTATCATCTAACCGCAGATTACAGAGGCCACCAAATTCCTGTGCAATACCAAAATTCAAGCAAATGGATTTGGCATGGCCAATGTGCAGATGTCCATTCGGCTCAGGAGGAAATCGTGTATGGACACGTTGGCCGAATCGTCGGGATTCTTGATCGGTGAAGATCTTCGCCCGAATAAAATCTACTGGGGAATGGTATGCTGAAGATTCCATAAACAAACGGGGACCTCAGAATACCGCAAGTCACCTAGTCTGTCTAGAAATAAACGTGACGGAGGGAATGAATGCTCGGAAGCACCCTTAGTTGCAAGGGGAACCCATTAGAATTGGTGTTTTGAAAGCAGTCCGATTCAATATCAGGAAAGACGAATGGTGCTGAAGACTCTATATCTTAGTAAAGGAAGGAACCTTTCGCCATACCGAGCCAGGACTCAAGATTTTCCCGTTTTATGAGAAATTGAGATAGTCGGGTACTTGGCTAAAAATCACCCTGAAGGGGTTACGAGAAGGTTTTGGTATACACAAAGTTTTGACGAACAGACACGCCATCTTTGGGACCAGCACCTGCTTTTCCTTGTGGAGCACCTGCTTTTTCTTTTGCCCCCTTCGGGGATTCCTCTTTCGAAGATTCCTCTTTCGAGGATTCTTCCTTTTGGGGTTTTGATTGAGAAGCATCTTTGGAAAGAGAGTTTTCAGCAGATTCTCCGTCCTCTTGCCCCATCTTTAATTGCCTGGCCCACATATTGGGCTGACACACCACGTTGAAATTTGGCGCAGGCACCGAATCATCAATTCGCCACAATTCCAATTCTGCAGCATAAAAATTTACATCATCGCGGGAAACCATATTAAGCCAATTCAAACTCTGGCGGATTTCGGCAGTGATTTCTTGTCCCACGCAAATCATCGCTTTGGCTTCTAAACCAGCAGCATACATGATCAATTTTCCAAAAGCTTCCGGACTAATCCCGTCTAAATGACCTAAGATAAGGACATAATGACCCCGTTTGGTATCTTTAGCCAGCACCCCACCAGCAAGAGTATCCAGGGGGATTTCTCCAGCAGGCTTCAAGGATAATTCTACGGCCTCTCCCAGCATCTCCAAAATTTCTTCTTGTTGCAGCCATGTGCCAAATCCATTCACTTCATTGGCCCACACTTCATTTAAATTAATCTTTCTGAGTTTTCCAACTGGTTTTGCCATAACACCCTCAACTTCTTAAGATTGTGGATCCCAAACTTAGTTTCATGAAAGCATGTACTGTTTCTTATCGACGCGTTTTAAAAAAAATTAAGGCAAAAAGTAAAGAAGACTTCATTTCCTTGAAGATTTCCTTGATCATCGTCAGGATCATTGATTCTTCTTCTTAAGAAAGCCAGAACATGATTTTCTATCATGGCCATAAACACCTATAAAATCTCATCTCCAAATTTGGACCAATATGCTGACTCCAGCCAGTACAAAGACGACCCATTGCTCTTTTTTCTATTTGCGCTACAATGGTGTCAGTTAATGCCTAGAAGGATTGGTCATCAAAGTCTAAAGCAAAGTAGACAATCCTACCCCCCTTGAACATCCGAACCCCAGGATGAAAGCCAAAGGGTCATTTTTCTTTTAACAGGAGGTTTCGAAAATGCAATTTCTTTCTTCACTAACAGTGCGTGTGTCCTTCGCTTGTGTGTTAGGACTTTTTGTCGCTGGGTGTGGCGAGCAATCAGACCACCCAGCTGAAAAAGCAGGAAAAGCCATTGATCAAGCCGTTGAAAGCACTACCGATTCAGTAGGTGATGCCATGAAGAGCACGGGCGACGCGATAAAAGATGCCACTGAAAGCGCAGGAGAAGCGATGAAAGATGCAGAAAAGACGACCTCTGAAGCGGTTGGCCTCAAGGATTAAAATACGAAACTCTGCAGGGGCCACTCTCGGATTACGTAGGCAAAAAAAGGAGAGTGGCTCGACGTGAAAAAAAAGAACCTGCGGAAAGCTTCCAAAGGTCGGTAACTTTCCCTGTATTTTCATGCCAAAAAGTAGGATTATTCCTCTGAGCCATGAGGAATATTCCTATAAGATCTCCCTAATTCAACGTAGGATCAAGAAGAAAGGGAAATAGCCCATATGTTAGATAAATGGCTCAAGACCATATTGGCCATAGTAGCCCTCTTCATTTTTCTCTCGTTGGGCAACTCGAAAGCATGGGCTGAAAACCCTTGGGGATTGGGAGTCGACTTGGGATTTCTCGCCGATACTGTAGATGACACCATGCTAACCATGAGCTTCCAAGGTGACTATTACCTCAATTCCAAATTTTCTATCGGGCCCCAAATTTTACTTTCACCTGGTGAGGACCTCACCCAACTAACAGTTGCGGGCGTTGCCCGCTATCACATTCCCCTTGGTGCCGTGACTGTGATCCCCTTTGGAGGCATAGGATTTGTATATGCTGATTTTGATCGTGGGGGTACTGATGATGATGTGAGTTATAGTTTCCCATTTGGAGCGACTGCTGCCTTTCATATCAACCGAACCGTTTCATTGGCCAGCACGCTCATCTTTACCTTCCAAGATATTGATTTAGACAATCGAAGAAATAACGACAACTTCAATATTGGCATGCTATTTGGATTCCACTTCCATCCCTAAAAACAGACAAGATTCTTTCTGGACACTCCGCTGGGTAATCTATTCATTCCTTCAAATACTCCAAATAATTAGCCATACGATCCAAGGCCTTCGCATTCAGCCGTTTTCCATACCATCGAGGCATCACCCGATCTGAATATCCAGGGACCACATAGGCCCCCGGATTCAGAATTGACTCCTGAATATACTCACGAACACTCTCCGCCGTCCCCTGATAATTCGGATCAGCCAATCGTATTGGTCCATTCATTCCTAAGATTAATTTAGGGCCTTCTCGCCCTGTAGCGTGATCAATGCCCGGAATGGTATGACAGACGGCACACCCTGATTGCACAAAAAGTTTATCAAGAGGTTCATGGCCGGTGGCCAACGGCACATCAACCAAGACTATCGGTTTGTCTTTTTTCTGAAATGCAGAGCTTTGGGGCTGAGCAGCCTTCTGCAAGACGGCATCTTCCTTCTCAGGAGCAACAGACGACGTCAACGAATTCAAGGACAATGTCGCCAGAATGCCACAACCCACAACCACAAAAATCAAAAAAGTTTCTCGCCCACCAGACGGCTTGGGCTGTTTCAATTTATTCATGAAATATCCTATCTTGCAGCCTGAGGACCTATTGAATATTGGCCCTAACCGTCTTCGTCCGCCAGTTTAGAAGTTCACTTATTGGCTCCTTTAACGAAATCATGAATAGCCTGTCAATGAAGCCCTATTAAAAAATGCCAGAGTGATCAGTTCCTTCACACGCTCTTCACCATACACAATATGGTGACGCAAACAGTCGTTCAACGCCTTGTATTATGGGTTTCTTTTTTGGTATCCCCTTCATCATATAAAGATTGAACAATACCTAGAACTTGCCACCCAATCACAACCAGTAACTGAACGTCCCAATTTGAATTGTCACCCCTTTCATCCTCATCCTTTCTTACGAGGTCCCCACCGGATGACCCTTCTTCCGCGTTGGTGGCCACGCGGAGGTACGTCTCCGAGCATGCCCACACAACAACGAATTTTTCAAATAACCCCGAAGACCGGACTACTCACCAAATGCCACTGGCAACCTTCACCCGGCAACAAACCCACCGTCTTGATGATTCATGGGCTTGAAGGCTGTACGGAATCTCACTACATGATTGGTTTGGCTCAGAAAGTCTGGGGCAAAGGGTGGAACTGCATCCGCATCAATCAACGCAATTGTGGAGGCTCAGAACATCTCACCCCCACGCTGTACCATAACGGTTTAAGCCAGGATTATGGCCGGATCATTCAAGAAATCACCGAAAAAGACGGGTGTCGACACATCTGGCTCATCGGATATTCCATGGGTGGGAATCTCACACTCAAATTGGCTGGCGAAATGGACAGCACCCTTCCCTCACTTCGAGGCGTAGCAGCCGTCTCCCCAAACATTCAGCCAGCATCTTGCGTCCGTGCACTGCAACGTCCGTCAAATTGGATCTATCATCAACATTTTCTACGGAGCCTCAAGGCCAAACTACAACGCAAAGCCCAACTCTATCCAGGGAAATGGGATCTCTCGCAACTTCCAAAGATCCAAAACATGTGGGAATTCGATGATGTCTACACCGCGCCCGATGGGGGCTTTCATGATGCAAAAGACTATTATACAAAAAGCGCAGCCGAAAATACTCTCAGCTCCATTGCTATTCCCGCCCTCATCATCACAGCGCAAGATGATCCTTTTATTCCCTTTGACATTTTTGACAATCCTTCACTGGTTGAAAACCCCTTCATTGAATTGCTCGCACCAACACAAGGCGGACATTGCGGGTTTTTCCAACATCGCCAACCGCAAGAAGATCCGTTTTGGGCTGAAAATCGTATCGTAGCCTGGATTCAGCACCAAATAGATACCGCGCCCACAGCTCATCATCAACTAGACATACCGAGCCACCCTCACCTTCCCCATAACACTCAATTGCCATGACTCCTCTTGCGACCCCACAGGCAACTACGGTAGAACCTAAACCCGAGGCAGCGGTTCAAAATAGCACAGAGACCATTCCACAATTTGTCGCATTCCTATGAGTATTAAACCCACAGCACCAGGAAAAGGTATTCTTCGGCACCTTCACAAGGCCCAGGAACAATATTTAGAAGGGTGGCTGGGGGCTCCAGCCCATATTCATCATACGGCACGGCGGATGGCCAATCCGCCCATTGAACGTCCACAAAGCCGAAAGGAATTCCAGCAACTCCTGTCTTGCTTAGGGATTGATTCGTCACAGACCGTTCTTGATGAAAGGGTGGGATTCGGCGTGACGACGGCACCCAATGGAGATCGCTTAATTGCCAAATGGGAAGCTCACACCGAATATTACAGCTATCAGATTTGGCATATTCCACAAGCCTCAAATGCCCCGTTAGGATTTGGCCCATTGACCTTTCCGCAGTATGTCTTCCCCTTTTCGCCGTTGGGTCTGGAAGTCAATGCACTCGACATCGTCGTGACCCCGTCACAAGCCTACGATCAAGAAGCGCTGGCCACGCTCTTGCCAGGCCCACAAATCTACGCCAGCCAAGTGTTAGAAGAAGACATTTCCGTCGCCACAAGTTTTGCCCCCGATGAACATGGACGAGAACGGTACCTTATCTGGGCACCAGACTCATCGCGACTTCTCCCAAAACTCCCACGGCTGATTGATATCCTCATTACATTGGAAAACTATACGCATCTGATTCTCTTGCCATACAAAGCGTTTGCACGGTCGGTGGATCAAGTCCAAATCTATGAACAACGCCATCTGTACCAACGAAGTGTGATCACCAAAGAACTCAAAGATGTCGACCACGCCAGATTACAACAATGGCTTGAAGGCCTCACAGGTGATTTCTTAGAAGTAGGGCGCCTCGCAGACTCGATGCGCTTTCGCCTTTCAGCGTCGGTTCCCTATGACCGGATCGTACATAGCAATACTCAGGCCCTTCAGGAACAAGCCCTCCCCTTTTGTCGCACTCTCACAGATTATATTCACTGGAAAATTACAGGAGTGGCCGATGGGTACCAGCAATTAGTTGGCCGAATTCATGCCTTGGAACAGGACTTTGAAGGAACAATTGCAGTTTTGCGTACCAAAATAGAATTGGTCTTACAAGAACAGAATCTCGCCCAGCAAGATCAAAATATGAAACTGTTGGCCAGCGTAGATCAAACCACCAAAAGTCAGGCCATTCTGCAACGCACCGTCGAAGGATTATCAGTCATTGTCATCGCGTATTACCTCAGTGGGTTGGCCCATTATCTCTTCAAAGCGTTCCATGAGTTAGGATGGATTTCCAGCTACACCCTCGCATCAGGGATCTTTGTTCCCATTGCCCTTCTACTCTCCTTCGGATTCATCACCTGGGGGAAAAATCGCATCTACAAGAACTATCCCGACACAAAGCCTCATTCCAACTCTGATTCATCAACCTCCCCCTAATTCTTCATCCCCTATTATTGAAAATGGCCTGTTGAATATTTCTCAAGCACTGCCCCCTCGCCCCCTTCACTACCTAGGTGTTTTATCTTATCTCCGCGACAAAAAACTCATGAGTCAAGGTCAAACAATCATTGACCGAAAAGAACATCAACACACAGTCCATACTCGACTCTCACCTTTTGTTCGAAGAAGGCCGACCATGAAAAGCGCTGAAGAACTCGTCGAACATTGCTCCTCACTGGTGTCCTTACCCAAGGTCTATCTCCAAGTCAAAAAAGTCATCGACGATCCGGAGTCCACCATGGCTAACCTCTCAGCAGCCATCAGCATCGATCCCGGCATGACCGCCATTGTCTTGAAACTGGTCAATAGTGCGTTCTATGGCATGTCACGAAAAGTGGAAACCATCTCTCGTGCCGTAGGAATTTTGGGCATGCAGCCCTTACATGACTTGGTCTTAGCTGTGTCCGTCACCAAGGCGTTTTCTGGACTGTCCCAACAGGTCATGAATATGAATATCTTTTGGGCCAACAGCTTTTTTAGCGGATTGGCTGCCCGGGAATTAGCGAGAAAGTGTTTCCTCGTCGATAGCGAACGGATGTTCGTGGAAGGATTGCTTCGGGATCTTGGACATCTTGTGCTCTACCAACACCTCCCGGAACAAGCCGAAGAGGCCATGAAAATATCCGCCACCACGGGTAAACCAATTCAGACTGTGGAACAAAATTTAATCGGCTTCGATTACACCCAAGTAGGAAAAGCGCTCGTTGACTCATGGCAATTACCGAAAAACTTAGGAGAAGCCATTCGCCACCAACACAATCCAAGTGCCACGCCGGACTATCAATTTGAAGCCGCATTGCTCAACATCGCGGGCGCGTTAACAGAAGGATTTCAGTCACCGAATGGTCACGGAAATTGGGAAGGCTTAATAGCTTCAGAATCATGGACACTCACGGGCCTTGATGAAGACAGCATCAAAATGTGCATGCTAGAAGCCGGCAAACAACTCTCCTCGATGTTGGATCTGATGGAAGAAGCTCAATCTCGTGTGGCGTAATCTGCAGAAAGAATCATCCTCAAACTCATCAAAGGAACCAATAAACAGTCATAAGGGAAACGGCATCTACAGACCCTGAACGAAACTTGTGATGCAAAAACGAAAAAAAGAAAACATGCTCATGGATCAAACAACTACCCCGACAGAGACATACACTAATGCACCGTTGGTGGATGTCACCTGTCAATTGACCTTTCCACAAAATCTGAAAATCTCCGCCGCCCCTCCCGTCGGATTCCAGGAAAAAGTCAAAGACATGTTCCCCCTCTTTGCGCTGACACAAGATAAAACCGGCTACAATTTCATGAGTACCGACCAACGGTGGCAATTGGTTCTAGGCAAAGGAGCCCTGACGTTGGTGGCCAGACAATATGACGGATGGGAGAATTTTTCCAAATATCTGCAAAGAGCTATAAGCGCATTGGAAGAAGAATATCCACCCCAATTTGTCATGCGTGTAGGCTTACGATTTCGCAACATCATTCGCAAATCGGCATTAGGGGTGACAGACAAGGAATGGAATCAACTGCTCCAAGCAAAATGGACAGGCGAATTGGCATGGGCAGGGACGGCCGGAGAAATGAAAGCCACACACAGTGAAGTCTTGATGGGTTTAAATGGTGGGAAGGATTTAGTCTGCGTGCGCCATGGGTTGGTCCCCATCGCTCAGCCCATTCAGGAAATGGGCTACCTCATCGATCACGACTTTTTCGTTGATGGGCAATTTTCCATGTCTGATGTGCCAAAAACACTCAACGACTATCACCAAGCTGCTCAACGTTTCTTTAAACTGTGGGTCACCGACACCCTTCATCAAGCCATGAAACCCAAGACCTGAAGACATACAGCGCTTTTGAAAATAAACTCCGGGTTTCAGGATTACACAGACTATGTTGCCCGACCTGTCTCTTCGTTCCTTCCCGGGTTACTCCGAAATACCCACAAGCTCCAACTCAATGGGTAAGCCAGCCATAGAACCTTCCTGAGTCCACTGCCCAACTTGATTCCGTCCGGCCTCCTTCGCAGCATACAAGGCTTTATCGGCTTGATCCACTAATTCTAAGGCACTGGTTGCTCCCAGCGAAAAACACGACACTCCAAAGCTCATGGTAATTCTGTTGGATCCGGTGGTCCGCACAGCTTGGCTCGCGCGGGCTGCAATGGCAAGACGAAGGCGTTCTGCAGCTTTGGCGACTCCTTCAGGGCCTTGTCCGGGTAATAAGATACAAAATTCTTCTCGGGGCTGGCGTAGGAAATTTGTATTTTCTATGCTTGGCCTGTGCGATTAAAGTACTCGAAACTCAGTCATTATCAGTCAAATCGGCTCCTTGAACACTTTGTGGCGGGGGTGCCTGCTCGAACGGCCGCAGATTTGGTCGACTTGAATCGTCGAACGGCCATTCATTTTTACCATAGGTTACGACTGCTCATTGCTCGGCAGATCGAAGATGAATGGGCGTTTGCTGGAGCCATTGAAGTTGATGAGTCCTACTTTGGGGGCAGACGCAAAGGGAAACGAGGCCGTGGAGCTGCAGGCAAGGTGCCCGTTTTTGGTATTTTGCAACGGGGAGGCAAGGTCTACACCAAGGTGATTCCTGATGCCAAGACTCAGACCCTTTTGCCTATCATTCGTGAGAAGGTGGTGCCTGATAGCATTGTCTACACTGACTATTATCGTTCCTATAATGCGCTGGATGTGTCCGAGTTTAAACACTATCGAATCAATCACAGCAAGCTCTTTGCGGACAAGCATAATCACATCAATGGCATTGAAAACTTTTGGAATCAAGCGAAACGGCATTTGCGCAAATATAATGGTATTCCTAAGCACCACTTTCCCCTGTTCTTAAAAGAATGTGAGTGGCGCTTTAACTATGGTTCTCCGAAACAATTGAAAATGACTTTGCGTCACTGGATAAAACTAGCTAATCAATCGTAATTTCCTACGCCAGCCCCAAAATCTTTATTGTGCCTCAGGATTCATCTGAGAATGACCGACAGGAAGGTAGTGAAACTGCCATTAGCCGTCACCTCCGGTTCGGCCCTACTCTTGCGCTCGGCCGGCGGAACACAGGAATGTCGTAAACAGTAACTTTGCCACAGACAGTCGGATATCGATTTGAAGAAAGATATGATGAGTAAGAAAGACAGGGAATCAGGTAGCCTAGTTCAGGACTCGCCCGACTCATTGAGTGAAAGTGAACCGACCAGTATGAAGCCCCTGCCTAATGAATTGAGAAGCGAATCCGACACCTTTTCCCAAGCCACCATCATGATGGTCGACGATGAGGCCACGACCATGGAAGTCATGCAGGCCTTTCTGGAGGATGTCGGGTATCAGCGCTTTGTGCTTCTGGAGGATTCGTCCCATGCCATGGAAAAAATCGAGGAGTTGCGGCCGGACATCCTGCTCCTTGATCTGATGATGCCCAAAGTTCCAGGGTTCGAAATCTTGCAACAGGTCAGGGCTCATTCCCAGCTGGGGCATTTACCTGTCATTATCCTGACCTCTTCATCGGATGCGGAGACGAAACTCAAGGCTCTTGACTGCGGCGCTACGGATTTCCTGCCCAAGCCGGTCGATCCCAGTGAGTTGATACTCCGGGTTCGCAATACGCTTGCGGCAAAGGCCTATCAGAACCAACTCGCCTACTATGATTCCTTGACAAAATTGCCGAACCGAAGTTTGTTTCTTGACCGATTGGACTGGTTCCTACAGCGAGCGGAGCGCAACAACGAGAATCTTGTGATGCTTCACATCACTCTCGACCAATTTAAGCGTGTGCACAATACCTTGGGGCCGCAGGTTGGTGATCAAGTGATCATGCAGATTGCCAAGCGGATTAGTTCCTGCATTAGGAGCTCCGATATGTTTGGACATGGAGCAGACGATACTCGTGAGTTGGATAGCCTGTTTCACGTGGGTGGTGATGAATTTTCGCTGTTGTGTCCAACTATGGCGAATTCACAACATGCGATCAAGTTGGCCTCCAGAATTTTGAAGGTCATGGAAAATCCATTTGATGCCAACGGGACCGAGGCTCACATTTGGCCTAGTATCGGAATCGCGACTTATCCTGAAGATGCCCATGATATGGCAAAACTCATTCAGTGCGCCGTAGGGGCAAGCGCCCAGGCCAACGCTCATGGAAAGGGAGGCTTCCATTTTTATTCAAGCGACCTCAATGCCAAGAGCTTGGAGCGCCTACAATTAGAATCAGACCTGCGCCATGCTATTTTTGAAGGGGACCAACTGCTGCTACACTATCAGCCCAAGGTCTCTGTCAGGAGCGGTCAAATAACGGGGGCCGAAGCACTGGTTC
>JAQBGS010000068.1:0-6745 GCA_032128535.1 Nitrospirota bacterium | reverse complement strand
AGCCATTGATGTTGATACCCTTGAAGATCTCGCCCTCGTGGAACAAATTGTCGAGAGACAAGAACGCAGCGAAGGAAGAGGAAACGCATGAAGGGATTTCCTCTTGAATTGAATGAACTGGTCGTTGTGGAGGGTGGGAAATTCGGCGATGGCTGACATGCAATGATGGGAACGAAAGTTAGGTGGCAAAGGGTTTGAGCAGTGTCTCAGCCTGTTGTAAATCTTCTGGATTATCGATCTCAGCCCACGTCAATCCTTTAATCGAGACGGTGGACACATGGCCCTGCTGGGCCAATTCATCGATGAGAGACAAATACCATTGCTTGAGGGATTCGGGTTGTCGAATACGCTGTTCTAATGCGGAACAAAATAATTGTGGCCCGGTGCCTTGAAACCGTATCATGCCAATGGATTCGCCATTGACCTTTTCTGAAGCCAAGGTTTTTCCAATTCGAACAAGCTGATTGTTCTGTGCGATCACTTTCATATCATCTGCATCATACTGGGGCTTTTCATCGGTGACTAACGTGATCGGATTTGCTGGTGCCTGCAATACCCGTTCAAGGACCGCGGGTTCAAACACGGTATCCCCATTCAACAAGATGAAATCTTCATGCATTTCGTTTTTGGCCGCCCAGCAACTGATAAGATTATCTGCCAGTGCGTAAAAAGGATTATACAAGGTAGCAATATGGTCACAGCTTCGGTGACGGGCTATGATCTTTTCGACTTTGTCCGCCCCAAATCCTACCACCACATGAATGGGGCCTATACCAAACTTGATCAATTCATTGATTTGCCATTCCAGGATAGATCGCCCGTGGAGGGGAATGGTGCATTTGGGCTGGTCTTCAGTTAACGGAAGTAACCGTCTCCCCTGACCAGCGCTGAGGATGATGGCTTTCATGAAAAGATTAGTACCATCGGGTATGACAAATGTAAAGGTATTGCGGAAAAGGGTGGAATGTTAGATCGATATCTCATTCGAGAAGTCCTCAAACCTTCAATGATGGTTTGTGGGCTTTTTATCGTCCTCTTTGCAGGATATAGTTGGATCGTCTTTTTAGCCCAAGCGGTGGATGCCCTTCTTTCTACGAGCATGCTCTTGCAATTAATTGTATTAAAGGTTGGCATTGCTCTTGAGGTATTACTCCCCGTCTCGCTGTACTTTGGAATTATCCTTGGCTTAGGGCGGTTGTATGCTGACTCGGAGATGAAAGCGTTGTTGGCCGCTGGAGTGAGCCCCTATCGTGTGATGGGAGCGATTTTTCTTCTTTCTGTGTGTGTGGCGATTCTTGTGGCCGTGTTTTCATTGTATCTTCGTCCCCTGGCCTATGAAGAGAGTTATCGGGTAAAAGCGCAAGCCGAGGCTGGATTGGGCATCAGTCATTTAGAGCCAGGCCATTTTTATGATCGACGGGATGGGTCACTTGTCCTCTTTGCTGAAGAAGTGGATCAACCGCATCGCCAATTGAAACGGGTGTTTGTTCAAAGTGAACATGGCGATAAATTGCGGATCATTTCAGCAAAAAAAGCCGGAGAACAATTCCATCCTGAAATTGGCATGTCCATTCCTGTGCTCTATGATGGCTTCGAATACAAATTGACCAGAAATGGCAGCATTACCCACATGTCGCATTTCTCTGAGTTATCCATTTTTCCTCAGGAATCAATTGCGGAATATAGGCGGAAGGCCGCTTCTACTGAGAAGTTGTCCATCTCTAATTCCCGGAAGGATAATGCCGAACTTCAATGGCGGTTTTCAACGCCATTTTCGACCATTCTATTGGGCTTGTTAGGCATCCCTTTGAGCCGCTCCTCCCCGAGGGGAGGTAAATATGCCAAAATATTTACCGCCACGGTCCTCTTTGCGGTGTACTATTTTCTAGGCTTGATGGTCAAAACCTTGGTCGAACAAGGAACCCTTCCCATTTTCCCCGGTCTTTGGTGGGTGGTTATTGGATTAGGTGTGCTAGTGGGTGTTTTTGTCTTGATCCCTCAATTTTCAACACGCCAACTTTTATGAGCATGGAGGGCGGAACCCAAGAAAAACTCTCAATAGGAGATGGGCGGGTTTTGGCTTTCCACACACATCGCCATTTCTTGAAAAACGAACACGCCTGATCTTTCCACTATGTCCATTCCTACTCTTCATCGGTACCTATGGGGAAGTGCCATCAGGGGCTATTTGCCGGTGATCGCCATCCTCTTGGCGGTGTTTAGCTTATTTGTTTTTGTTGAAGAAGTGGAAGAGGTGGGAAACGGTCGTTATACCTTCTGGGCCGCAGGCGAATTCGTTCTCCTGACCCTGCCAGAGCGGTTTGTTGTGTTATCACCCTTCATTGCGCTGCTAGGAAGTATTATGGCCTTGGGTGGTCTGGCTAATGGCAGGGAGCTCCTGGCGATGCAGGCTGGTGGGATCTCTCATTACCAAATAGCGTGGGCAGTCATGCAAGTGGGGATTTTATTTATGGTGACGGTGGTCTGCCTGGAAGAATATGTCACGCCAACTTTAGACCAGTATGCGCATATTTCACGTTCCTTAGCGTTGTCCGACTCACACGTCTATCAGGGAAAACAGGGTCTATGGTTTCGAGAAGGCAATCGCTATATTCGGATTAAGACATTGAAGTATGGCGAAATTCCCCAAGAGATCGACATCTTCGAATTCAATCCTAATGGCGAGATGATCGCGTACCTGTATGCGGAGGAAGCCGACGTCCAGAATCCTCAAAAGTGGGTTCTGAAAAACATTCAAAAAAAAATCATTGATGGTCATCGTGTTTCAGAAGTGGCGTTGCCGAGTCTCATGTGGGATTCCCCTTTTAATCGAGAAGAAATGCGGCTGTTAACCCTACCGGCTTCTTCTCTCGCCCCATCTGATCTTTTCCGTTATATTGAAATCCTTCAACGGAAGAATCAGAATGTCCTGAGATATGAGTTGGCTTTTTGGGAAAAAATATTTATGCCTTTGAAAACAGGATTGATGATCTTAGTCGCGCTGCCTTTTGCATTTGGGCCGTTGCGAAGCGCCTCAGCCGGCAAGCGAATTATGCTAGGGGGCTTGGTAGGGATTGGATATTATCTCACAACAGAGATATTGGAGAATTTAGGGATCTTATTGGGTGCTTCAGCATTCTTGACCACCATCATTCCCTTTCTCGGAATAGTGCTGGCTACGGCCATCATTTGGTGGGTGTACTTTTCCTGAGGAAACAAGGTGATGAGCCTTGTGTATTATTATATTGATGGGCGACCATTCTGTTTATGAGTGTGTATTGGTATATCTGCCGAGAGTCTGAAGTTCGTTTGTGGGGGTTGACCTCTCGCGAGCGGTTGGGGCGAATGTTGAATCGGATTGGGATTCATGATGAATTGACAGATCTTGGGAATATGCCTGCGAGCAGTTCAGTGTTAATCCTGCGAGGAGACTTTATATTCGATGACCGAGTGTTGCGTAGTTTATCGCAGCAAACGGACGTCATTTTAGAGATGGACCATGGCGGAACTCTCGTTCCTATTGCCGCGCATGTTAAAGCGTCTGAGGCTCTTTCCGTTTCGGAAAGCCTACAAGCTGAACAATTCTCGAAAATGGACAACTTAAGAAGAGTAACCTTAGAGGATCTATCGGGTTCCTTTTCTAATGAATTGCGTAAAGCCGATCATCCGTATGTGCTGCCAATTCGTGAGGACAATCGGACGATGTTGGAACAACATTTATTTTCTGGATCGTATAAAGGCGTGACTGATCTGGTGACCAAGTTCTGTTGGCCGGTTCCTGCTCAGTGGGCCACTCGCTGGTGCGCGTTGGGGGGGATTTCCCCAAATCAAGTGACCTCCCTGAGTTTGGGACTCGTGATTCTGGCAGGGATTTTATTCAGTTATGGATATTTTGTTTCTGGTCTTGCCTTGGGATGGGTCAT
Organism: Nitrospirota bacterium; assembly: GCA_032128535.1. Classification (GTDB taxonomy): domain Bacteria; phylum Nitrospirota; class Nitrospiria; order Nitrospirales; family UBA8639; genus Nitrospira_E. Next base: position 2,822 of record JAQBGS010000068.1, on the reverse strand, counting down.
GACCTTTCTCGATACAGTGGATGGTAAATTGGCAAGGGTCACCGTCACATCAACTAAATTGGGGAATATTTTTGACCATGGAATTGATTTGATTCACCCGCCACTCTGGTATTTGGCCTGGGGAGTGGGCCTCCTGTCGTTTTCACCACTGTTGTTGGGGGTGACCTTGGCGACGACCTGTTGGGTGATTGTCATAGGGTATATCTTGGGCCGAATTGTCGAAGGAATTTTTCAATGGTGGTTGGGGGGATTTGTTATTTTCTGTTGGAAGCCGTTTGACTCCTATTTTCGCCTCATTACGGCACGGCGGAATCCTAGCATGATTTTTTTAACGGGCAGTATGTTCATTGGACGACCAGACCTAGGATTGGAAGCTGTGGCTATCTGGACCGTTCTTTCGACACTCATCCTTTTAGGAAGATTAGCGATGGCTATCATGGAAAAGAATATGAAAGGATCTCTCACGTCCTGGTTAGCCGAAATTGATCCAGTAAACGGGCGCGATTCCTTAGCCGTGCGGTTGTTTACCAATCCTCCGGCCACGATCAAATGAGATTATCAGCCTGTTTCATACATCTTCATGTTTTACCAATATTCCTCAATGTGAATTATTGTCATCCTAATTTTCCCGCTTCCTGAAATCAGCATGTCTTGGCCAAAATGCGAGTGGGGATCCTCCATAATCCGCTGAGTGGTCGTAACAGGCGGAACCCTAATCTTTTTCAGGAAATTCTTTCCCGGTATCCAGAAGTGACATGTGCTGAGGTCAACACGCCTGCAGATATTCTCCAGGCCTTGAAAATCTTTGCCCAAGGTCAGGTGGATTGTGTGGTTGTTAATGGAGGCGATGGGACGATTCAAGCCACCATGGGTATCTTGTTTCATCACCAACCTTTTGCCTCAATGCCTCGTTTGGCGGTGTTACCAGCAGGAACGGCGAATTTGATTGCGGGTGATGTGGGTGTAGGGAAATTTAAGCCACAGGTCCTAGGTCAATTTCTTTCGGAAGCCCAGTCCTCTACTCCCAAACTTTTCATTGAAACACGGCCAATTCTTCGGATTTGTTTTCCTGAGGAACGAGAACCCTTGTATGGGATGTTTTTCGGGGCTGGGGCGATTTATCATGGCACGCAAATGGGTCTCCAAACCAAGCAGTCGATCGGGCGGTTAGGGGAATGGGGAGCCGGCCTGATTCTGCTCAAGTTTTTATTGGCGTTGGCCATGGGTTCCCGAAAAGGATTGAACCCCATCTGGGTGAGCGTGACTGCTGGAGAATCGCCTCCTGTCCAGGATGAGTATTTATTGCTGATGGTGACGACGTTGAATCGCCTGTTTCTAGGCATGAACCCATTTTGGGGCACTAGTTCTGGACCTTTGCGTTATACCAGCCTTCGAGTTCCGTATCGCTATTTATGGCGGGTCTTGCCGACATTACTTCGAGGAAGTGCCCATGCTCTCGCGATAGGCAATCATGGATATATGAGCGAGAATCTTTCCGAAATTCGTTTGAGATTTGATAGTGGGTTTGTGTTGGATGGCGAGGTGTATTCATCTTCTAAGCCTGAGGAACCGTTGATCCTTGATTGTCCCGGTGAGCTTTCCTTTGTGCGGTTATACACGGAATAATCATTATGGATGTTTCTGCAACAATCAAAGAGATAGTTGGTCAACCGAGTGCTCAACCCATTCCTCCCTCTATTCAGGCAGCCGGGAATTTCCTCGCCCAAAAATACGGGCAGGCCGTTCAAGGCATTTTATTATACGGCTCTTGTCTGCGAGCGGGCACGGATCAAAATGGATTGGTGGATTGTTATGTCATCGTGGATCAATACGCAGCGGTGTATTCGTCAGCATGGCTGACGCTTTTCAATAAATGGCTCCCACCCAATGTGTTTTATGGAGAGGTTGCTATCGAGGGCCACAACGTTCGACTGAAATATGCGGTCTTGTCGTTAGAGGATTTTGAGCGAAGTGTGACTCCAAAGTGGTTTCATTCATACTTTTGGGGCCGCTTTGCGCAGCCGACGGCCGTGATGGCCTGTCCCAGCCAAACGATGAGTCAACGGATTATTTCAGGCTTGGGAAGAGCGGTCTTGACCTTTTTGGGGAATGTGGTTCCGCAAATGCCGCAACAATTTGCTGCCAAAGATATATGGACTACTGGTTTGACACTGAGTTACAGCGCGGAATTACGTGCCGAATCCGCAGGAAGAATCACGACCTTGTGGGAAAGTAACCACGTCTATTATGAACAGGTCGCCCATGCGGCGTTTTTGGCGCACTTTCCAAAGGTGAAAATCATTCAGAGGAATGGTCTGACCATGTATGAGATGGAATATTCCAGGTGGGATCATACCAAGAATCGAATAGCCTGGATTGTTCGAAAAGTGCAGGGGAAATTCTTGTCGATTTTGCGCTTGATGAAAGCGGCCTTTACGTTCCAAGGAGGGGCGGATTATCTCATCTGGAAAATCGAACGACATTCCGGGGTGAAAATTGAGTTGACTCCCGCACAACGACGACATCCCATTTGGGCTGGCATAACGACATTTTGGCGTCTCTATCGCAAAGGCGCCTTCCGGTAAGTAGCGCAATTAAATTTCAACGCAGACATTTCAACGCTTCCCCGACCTTCGGAGATTCATCTTCTCCGTCCTTCATTTATCATCGAAAAAACGGGGTTTCGTCCCCGTGCGCCGAGGCCCTTTTGTTTCGGCAAAAGGACCCAAAACCAGTGTGCCGAGCATGTTCAACAGCTTGAGGGTGCAAGTCCCTTTGACAACCTGATGGAGGTGAAGTCATAGCGAAGCGCCAGGGCGTCG
>JAQBGS010000067.1:0-7327 GCA_032128535.1 Nitrospirota bacterium | reverse complement strand
ATGGGCCTGTGTGACACTGGCTGGACCGCCAGAGAAAATTAAGCCTTTAGGCTGATGTGCAAGGATGTCTTGAACAGAGGATTGGGCTGGGAGAATGACCGAAAAAACGTGAAATTCTCGAATCCGTCGTGCGATGAGTTGTGTGTATTGTGACCCAAAGTCCAGGATGACAATGGTATCTTGGTGGGAGTGCATAGGCGTCACGCAGGTACATAAGATCTGATGTCCTCGGCGAGGAATCGAGTCTTAGTCAGCCCGATAATTCGGGGCCTCCTTCGTAATAATGACATCATGCACATGGGCTTCGCGAAGCCCGGCAGCGGTCAGTTGCAGAAAACGAGCCTCGCGTTGTAATTCAGGAATCGTTCGGCACCCGCAATAGCCCATTCCCGCCTTCAGCCCTCCGACCATTTGATAGATCAGCCCTGACAAGTTCCCCTTATAGGGAACACGAGCTTCAATGCCCTCTGGGACGAGTTTGGATGTTTCACGCCCCTCTTGAAAGTACCGATCTTTCCCTCCACGTTCCATGGCACCTAAGGAGCCCATGCCGCGATATTCTTTGTAAGTTCGACCCTGATACAACACGGTTTCTCCAGGTGATTCTTCGGCGCCCGCAAACAGAGAGCCAATCATGACCGAAGAGGCTCCTGCGGCTAAGGCTTTGGTGATATCACCAGAATATTTGATGCCCCCATCAGCAATCAGAGGGACTCCATGTTCTTTCGCCACGCTTGCACAATCGGCTACGGCGGTAAGCTGGGGAACGCCAGCACCTGAAACAATTCGTGTCGTGCAAATGGACCCTGGGCCAACACCAACTTTGATGCCATCAGCGCCCGCCTGAATAAGGTCTTGGGTCGCTTCAGCTGTCGCCACGTTTCCAGCAATGAGTTCGAGGTTTGGATATTGAGCTTTTATCGCTTTGACCTTGTCGAGGACACCCTGGGAATGGCCGTGTGCCGTATCAACTACGACCACATCAACGCCGGCTTTCATGAGTCGCTCCAAACGGTCTTCCACGTCAGGCCCCGTTCCAACGGCCGCACCGACTCGTAGCCGTCCGTGCTCATCCTTGCAGGCAAAGGGATATTTAATCTTTTTTTGAATGTCTTTAATGGTAATCAGCCCCTTTAATTCAAATTGGTCATTGACGACCAATAATTTCTCGATGCGATGTTCATGAAGAATGGCTTGTGCTTTTTCGAGACTGGTGCCTTCTGGAGCCGTTATGAGTTTGTCCTTGGTCATGGCCTGGCTGACTTTAAGGTCCAGGCGGTTTTCAAACCGGAGATCACGATTGGTCAAAATCCCCACTAACTTGTTCCCTTGCGTGACAGGAATTCCAGAAATTCGATAGGTGGCCATAAGATGGTGGGCATCGCGGATGGTATGGTCCGGTGAGATGGTAATGGGAGAAAGAATCATCCCACTTTCCGACTTTTTGACTTTATCCACTTCTGCGGCTTGGCTATCGGGAGGTAGTGCCCGGTGAATAATCCCAATCCCGCCTTCGCGGGCTAAGGCAATGGCCAAACGTCCTTCCGTCACTGTATCCATGGCGGCGCTTATTAAAGGGATGTTGATGCGAAGATGTCGTGTCAGTTGGGTGGAGGTATCAACGTCATTGGGGACGATATTCGACCGTCGTGGTGTTAAGACCACATCATCGAACGTGAGCCCGACTCGTAATTGTTGTTCCCACATAATTATGGATTGTAGATCAGTAGAAGGTTAAGTAAGGGATTCGGTAAGGGACCTGAAATGAAAAGTATTCTACATCATAAATTTCTTCAAGCGTGCCGTCAATTTGCACATTGGAGACCCTATGGGACAGACTTGAGAATGAAAGGTTAGGAGATAATCGTCGTCACTTCGTCAGATTATTGTGGAGAAGTTGACGATGTTTGTGGCCTGGGTTCATGGAGGAACCCAGGCCGTTACGAATCCATATGCTAGGGTATTCGGGTGACTTAACCGAAGTCGCGTTTGGTTGTTACTCTGCTGCTTCAGGAATAAAGGCCAAAGCTTCCTCTTCTTGGAAGTGGTCTTCTGCTTCCTCAGCCGGCACAAACTCTTGAACGCGCATATTGCCGCTATCAACGACAAAGACATGGCCTCGGCTATCGACCCCTAATCCATAGGGAAAGTTGAATTGCCCTTGATTGGTACCAAACCCGCCCCATTGCGTAATGAAATTGCCATCCCGATCGAATTTTTGCATGCGTTGATTGCCGGTATCACTCACAAAGACATCGCCCGCTTCATCAACGGTAATACCCCATGGCGAACGAAATTGCCCCGGTTCTTGCGCTTGGGGGCTACTGGCATGGCCGGGTCCGATGCCTCCTCCCCATTTCGTGAGCAACTGAGGGAGAACGTTTGAACTCGTATCGAATTTTTGTACGCGGTGATTACCCATATCCACCACATAGACGGTGCCATCTGTTTGATCCACAGCAATCCCTCTGGCGAAGTAAAACTGCCCGTCACTGTTGCCAAAGCTGCCCCATTGCATAATGAATTCACCAGTCTCATCAAATTTTTGGACACGGAAATTGGCACTATCCACGACATAGAGATAGCCACGAACACGGTCCACGGCCACGCCCCAGGGGGCATTGAATTGGCCTTCCCCATTTCCGCGAGAACCCAATTTCATTATGTAATGTCCGAGTTTTCCATCGAATTTTTGAATGCGATGATTGTTCGTATCCGCGACGAAAACATTTCCATTACCATCGCACGCGATGCCGGTCGGATTATTGAAATTGCTATTTGCTGAGCCGAAGTTTCCCCATAAGAGAATGAAATTTCCATTTCGGTCAAATTTTTGAATCCGATTGTTCCCGTTATCCACCACAAAGATGGAACCTTGTCGATCAATCGCCATCCCATACATTGGACTAATAAATTCTCCCCCATGAAGGAGCGAAGCACCACGCCCGGGTTTGCCCCATTTGGTCACACAGATATATCCTGAGGTATTGAGAAGGATGCTGGCGCTAGCCGGTACAGAGACGTTGTTGTTGGCATCTTTGAACCAGACATAGGCCGTTTTGGTGCCATCAGCAGGAGACGTGGTAAAGGGGATTGTGGCCCCGAATTTTAGCTCTGGTTCGACTTCCACCCATCCTGGCATTGTGGCACTTGGCGTCATAGGGTTTTCAGATATGAAGTAGGCTGCCACACCACTATCCACGTCTTTGGCAGAAATCGTGGCGATCATATCCGGGCTATTGGTCATATAGGACCCATGGTTGAGGACGATATCTGGATTTTGTGGGGCCGCTATATCAATAAGAACAGGAATCGCGGTTTTTTCATCGGAGAGTCGACTTTCCGCTTCATTTTCGGTCATCGCAGTGAGGGCATAAAAGTACGGGGTGTTATTGGTTAAGCCACTATGAATATAAGGAGTTGTGACCCCCTCAATTTTGGTGGAGGTTTCAATCGTGATATTGGGTTCGGTACTGAAATACAGGTTGTAACTGACGGCATCGGGTAATTCTAACCAACTCAGAATGTTTTCAGTATCGCCAGGCTTGACCGCCAGGTTAATCGGGGTGGAGAGGTCAGCTGCGTCCGGTTTTTCCTGTTTGCCGCGCTTTAATTCCTCTTCAGTTGGCGCAAATTTGGTTAATCGATGATTCCCGCTATCGATGACATACACATACCCTTCCTTATCCACGGCAATGCCGGAAGGGAAATTCAGTTGGCCTTCAGTAAGGCCGCGATTGCCCCAAGAGCAAAGATAGGTGCCATTGGGTTCGAATTTTTGGACTCGGTGATTCCCACTATCCACGACATAGATATATCCTAACGGGTCGCAGGCAACTCCCCACGGAGACTTGAATTGACCTGGAGCATTGCCTTCTTTGCCCCACTTCAAGAGAAAATTTCCACGGGAGTCAAATTTTTGAATGCGATGATTCCCTTCATCAGCGACGTAAGTATTGCCGACAAAATCTACGGCAAGACCTCTGGGATAAAAGAACGCCCCATCGTATCCACCATCACGGCCCCAGGTGAGAACGGCTGTGCCATCGGCAAGGAATTTTTGCACCCGGGCATTGCTGGTATCGGAAACAAATAAGTTGCCCTGCGAATCTGTCGTGATTCCCCAGGGCACATCAAATTTCCCAGCTTCAGCCCCTCTCCAGGCAAATCCGAATTTACCCCAGGCATTGATGATGTTGCCCTCTGAGTCGAATTTTTGGATCCGGTTATTGCCGCTGTCGGCTACATAGACATCTCCTTCCGGGGATGTCCCAATGCCCCGTGGGTAATAAAAGCTCCCTTCGGCCGAATCGGGGTCCTCTCCCCAGCGGGCAATGAATTTCCCGGATTTATCAAATTTTTGGATCGAATGATTGTCAGTATCGCCCACATAAATGTTTCCGTCTTTGTCGACCGCAATACCAGTGGGCGATTTAAATTCTCCGTCGTCAACACCCTCACATCCGATCTGCATTACGGTGAGATACGGTGAGGGAATGGACATGACTTCTTCAGAAATCGGACTCTCTCCCCCTTCCGTGACCACAGTGATGGCGTAGTGATAACAAAGATTGTTCGCCAAATCGTTGTGGACATAGGGCGAAGCCACTCCTTCAATGCAGCTGGCCGTGTCTTTTTTGATGTCGACTGTGGGGATGAAATCTTCTGGCGATGCAATGGGTCGGGAGAGATCGCAGGGTTTAATTTGGACCCCTTTGGTCGTCACAAAATATAAGTTGTAATAGAGAGCTTCGGGAACGGGATTCCAGGTTAATGTGGTTCGGCCGTGATCAGGAATGGCACGGACATTAGAGGGAGCTGAGGGGAGTTTGTCGTCTTGCCCTTGTCCCGCACCCCAATCTTCGTTCTCATTGTCAATTGTCAGAATATTGAATGGTTGCCAATGTCCAAAAAATAAGGTCTGGAAAAATTTTGTGGTCATACTGTTCCCCCTAAGATAAATGAAAATCACCATATTTTTTGAATTTTTCTAATAAATACAACGACTTAGGTGGGAAGTCTATCAGGGGAAAAAGAAAGAAGTCAAGAATCGAGTGAACAGGCTGACAGTCCTGCGTGAATCAAGTCACGAGATTGCCCATGAGAGCAAGTTTTCAGGGAAAACGTACTCAAGACGCTCCAATGGCAAGTGTCCGGTCAAGCCTAACGGCTAGGATGGTTGCTCAATTCCAAATTTTGTCACATTAGCGGCTTGTGGGCCTTTGGCTCCTTCGACTAAGTCGAATTCGACGGATTCGCCTTCTTTTAGAGACTTAAACCCATCTTCTTGAAGGGCGGAATAATGAACAAAGACATCCTGCCCGCCTTCCACCTGAATAAAGCCAAACCCTTTTCGATCATTAAACCATTTCACGGTTCCCTTACTCTTCACGATCATGCCTCCCTTGCTGGCAGTGAGCAAAAATATATGAAAAATTGGAATCTATTCAAAAATAAAAAGCCGAAAAAGGAGTGGATTCCTCTTTCGGCTTCACAGCATCATAATCTTTCACTAAGATACCTTAAAGAAAACGAAAAAGGATTTAGCATAGTTTGAAAATTCTGTCAATAAATGGCAGCATGATCTCTCTGCGTGTAAGATGTTTTTTTCATTACCTTTAAGGGTACACACCCAGTGAGTGGATGATGATTAACATGTCCCAAGGATTTCATTCCAAGAACATTCCAGCCTATCCTAATTTTTCGTTCTGCCCACGGCATTGATACGACTGCTCGACCGGTACATTTTTCTTGAGCTTCTCCCCCCGTTTTGGACCAGTTTGGTTGGGCTGTGCTTTATTATTTTCACCAAAGAAATGTTACGCCTAGTGGATTTGGTGATATCTCGAGGGATCAGTTTTGCGTCCTTGGGAAACATCATCATGCATCTGCTGCCTTCGTTTCTGGTGCTGACCCTGCCAATTGCATGCCTAATCGCCACAATTTCAGCCTTTAATCGTTTGTCGTTTGATAATGAGGTGATTGCCCTGAGAGCCGTTGGGGTGAGTTTCTGGCGCATTAATATTCCCGTTGTGGTGTTCGCTGGTGCGGTGTTTGCTCTAACCATGGTGTTGTCGGAATGGGGACAACCCTGGGCGAATGTGTCCTTAAAAACACTGGCGCTCAGTGTGATTGAAGATGAAATGACGCTGGGTGTGGATTCCGGTGTCTTCAATGAACCAATTCCTGGGCTTATGGTGTATCTTCCCAATCCTGGCCAGGTTTCAGGCTCAAAAAAAGGGGTGTTTATTTCCGACCAACGGGATCCGGCCAAACCCTTCATCATTGTCGCCCAACATTTTCAAATGTTGAAACAGAATGAGCGGCGGCAAATGGGCATTCGCTTGTTTGATGGAGCCATTCATCAGATTCCCAAGGATGCCTCCGCATTTCATCGAGTCACCTTCGGGACGTATGATTTTTGGATGCCCTCTCCGTTTAAATCTGCCAGAGACAAGACCCAAAGGGAAAGTTATGAGGAACTGCTCGAGAATCTAAAAGCTTCGGGAGGCAAGGATTCCGGAACCCTCAGACGATTGGTGGAATATCACAAAGATACGGCGTTCCCTGTGAGTACGTTTGTGTTGGGCCTCTTGGGTGTGCCCGTTGGTATTGTGTCGAAACGTTCGGGGAGGGCTGGTGGATTTGCTATCGGGGTCTTGGTAGTGATCGGATTCTACATGCTCAATGTCCTGGGGGAGTTTCTGGTGACCACCGGAGGCGTTGCGCCAGTTGTTGGGGCATGGTTGCCAAATGTGCTTTTGGCGTTGGTGACCGCCTGGATGTTCAATCAAGCCAGAAAACAATAAGGCTTTTTCTGTTATAGGACTCAGATGATGAAGAAGATCTTTTGGTATGTTTTTGGAAAGTTTAGCCGAAACTTCTTGCTGTGTTTGGCGACGGTGTTGACGGTTTATTTGGTGGTCGATTTTTTTGAGAAATTACGAAAGTTCTTAAAATACGATGCTGATATCTCGCTCGTCTTCACGTTTTTTGCCTACCGCATTCCAGAAATCGCATTTTTATTAGCGCCGCTTGGTGCGCTGATGGCGGCCATTTTAACGATTGGTGGCTTGAACCGGACTCGAGAGATTACGGCCATGCGGAGTTGTGGCTTAAGCTTTTATCAAATTGCGTTGCCATTTTTTGCTTTTGGCCTGTTGGTGAGTGTGGTGAGTTTCTGGTTGACGGCCGTGTTTATCCCATTGGCAAACCTGAAAGCCGAATATGTGGAATCTGTGTTAATTCAGCAAAAACCTGAAGCCTTGTTATCGGCTCCGGATAGGCTTTGGCTTCGTGTTGGCCAGACGCAGCTCTTGCAGATTGA
>JAQBGS010000066.1:0-4197 GCA_032128535.1 Nitrospirota bacterium | reverse complement strand
CCCTTTGTGTGTGCTCTAAAAGATCCAATGTAAAAGCATGGGCCAGGACATATGCGCGTCGGACGGAGGTGTTGTTTTTCACAAAGAGGGTATTGAGTTCCTCCAGTGAGACTTCGGTGCCTGAGACCATGGCCCAGACCAAGCGGGCTCGATCTTCCAAATCCCAGGTTCGCGCGGCCATCATCGCCAATCCTTCATCAAACCATCGAGGTAAGGGCTGTTCCCCCGCAGCTCGGTGAGCCAGGATGTGGGCAATCTCATGGAGAAACACGTCGTTGAGTGAATCATTCGGGTAGGTCAATGTTCGGTCAGTGAAGAGCACAATGGTAGAGGCGTGGCCCTGGGCGTAGCCTGACATCCATTCTGGTGCTTCCTGTGCAAGTGGAGATCCGTTTGGCGCCAGGATCACTCGAATGGGTGGTCCCGGATGTTGGAGGCCCATGAAGTCCATGATGTGCTGAAGAGAGGCTGGGTTCATTTCTTTCAAGTGGGCGGCTAATGGTTGCAATGCTTCCGGCGCTTCAATGATGAATTGTGGGGAGACGTCTCCCCTGAGTATTTGGGGGTGATTCATCATGAAGATGATCGTCATGAAAATGATCTGAAGCCCATGCTTCCAATTTGGACAAGGGGATTTGCGGAATCCTGGTTGAATGTTGCCGATAGACATTGGGTAGGCCAGGGGAATTGCTTCCATTAAAAAATTGGAAAACCGAGGTGGTTTTCCGAAGATGAAGGTTCAGGTACCTGAATTCAGATGGTCAAGAATAATGCGTGCATCAGTGATGGGATCTGTGGTCATGGGTAACTGAGCCTGTTCGGTCACTTTGGTTAGGAGTCGTTGGGCGGCTTCTCTCACAGGCAAGGGGAATGTCGTCTGTTCTTGGATTTTGCGAAGTTGATACATGGCATCTCCTTGCCAACTTGGCAGGTGACGTTGCTCAGCCCAATATTGCGCGGCGAGTGCCACAGCTCGTCGCGCACAGACGCGGGCCAAACCATCGTTCCCGCTTTGGCGTCCTTCGAAGGCCTTTGTGAGTTCTTGCTCGATGGAGTCTTGCCAGCTCATGAATCTTTTTGTGTGGCATCACGTCGATACAAATCGCGACGGGTACAGATCCGATGAATTGCCACAACATGATCATCTCGATCAATGGAATATAGTATGCGCCAGTCAGCCACGGCATATTGGATCATGCCTGGTAAGTCGGGGTGCATAGAGTCGTGACGAAGGTTCACTGCATTAGAAGCCAGCCATTTGGTTTTATCCAACAGGCGCTGGGCCATCTGCGGTTCGGCAGTGCACAGGTCATTGAGTACGGCAGGCAGATAGGCGACACGATACCAGGGCATGGTGGATTACCAGCGGAGGCCGAGTTGTTCAGCGATCTCATCCCCGGTTATTCGTTCTGATGAAGCCAACGATTCTTTGAGTCGGGCGCGAACGGTTTCGTCCAAAGGCAATCCTAAATCAGGGTCGCCTAACAGGTCACAGAGACGATCATCGACGAGAGCCGTCACGAGTTTGGTGAAGTCTTCTTGAGACAGGTTTGCAAGGTTCATGGTTAAGGTCCTTACTGAGTTAGGCGATAAAACGCGAGGTGAGGAAGATTCTACTCGACGGTCAGAAGCTACCAGCCTGTATGACATCTTCCAAGTTGTTGATGTCGAGCCAATGCCCCACGGTGTAGAGCACGCGAATGGGCACCTGTTGCTTCAGTAATTCTTGAAACAACGTCGCCATTCCGGCCTTTCGATTTTCCGGAACTGCGAGGAGGTTGCGCAACAGCTCTTGTAGCTGGCTGGCCCCCGAAGCCGAGACTTTGAGAAATCCCATCCACACGCCGTGAATGTGTTCATGATGAACATCTGTTCCCAACTGCTTGAGATGGATTTGCGCATTAAAGGCCTTGCGAGAATTTGGCGCCGTGCATTCCGCAAATCCTCCCAGTCGGGTATAACGGGTTTTCTCCTGCCAATCGCTGTCGACAAAAATGACAAAGTCCTCTTTTTCCTGCAGCAGGGCTTGGGGAATATAGGAATTGAACAACACGTCACCATAGGAAATGATGATGTCGTGATCATGGTGATCTTTGGCTTGGAGTGCTTTGTACAGGGAATCCAATTCACCCGTGGTGGAAAAATCGTCATTATCGACGTAGGTCAAATGAGGTAAATTCACGGCTTCCTTTTTATAACCCCGAACGACGCTAATATCTTTGATGCCGACTGTGTTATAGGCGTCCATTATATGTGCGAGGATCGGGAGGCCTCGGATCGGCACCATGGTTTTTGGCTTGTCCTCGGTGAGTTCCCCCAATTCATCCCCGCGAGATGCAGCCAACACGATGGCTGCTGCGCGCTCCGCAGTTTTCGGAAGATAGCGTTGCTCAGCTTCCTGTAGATCGGCCGCACCTTGCAGGCGAAACACTTCAGCCACGGGAACGATCTTGTCTTCAATCGACAGAAGATTTTCCTGTTCCTTGAGAATGCGGGCCGTGGATTGCATGGTGGCGACTGCGGCTCGGAGCATGTGATTGGCCCAAATCACCATCGAAATGCCATGTTGGCGAAACACATCGGTGGGAGTGGCATAGTATTTCGTTGGAACAATCACGACGGGGCTGCGATCCGCCCATTCTTGCTTGAAGGCCAAGATTTCATCCGGTACCGCTAACGCGCTGTGCATCAAAATTCCATCAGCTCCGGCTTGGCGATAGGCTTCCGCTCGACGTAAGGCTTCCGCCAGCCCCCATCCACAAATAAACGCTTCAACTCGTGCAATGATGCAGAAATCAGGGTCTGACTGCGCATCTTTCCCTGCTTTAATTTTTCCGCAAAATTCATCCATGTCGGCGAGGGGCTGGGCCTCGCCTTTGAGAAAACTATTGGTTTTGGGAAACAGTTTGTCTTCAATGCAAACGGCAGCAATGTGTCGTTGTTCCAACTTCCTGATCAAGCGCTGCATATTGTTGAAATTGCCATAGCCGGTGTCGCCGTCGAGCAAAATGGGAATCTGCGTGGCATCGGACATAAATTCCAGATTGTCCAGAACCTGTGTCCAACTGGCTTCGTTGTTATCACGGACGCCAAATTGCGCAGAAATGGACAGACCGCTTGCCCAGATGCCATGAAACCCAGCTTCTTCCACAATCTTGGCACTGAGGCCATTGTGGGCTTCACAAATAAATTCAAGTTGGGGGGACAGAAGCAGTTTTTTGAATTGAGAGGCTTTGTGTGGTGTGGGGATAATGCTCATGGCCTAATAAAATGCGTGAGTAAAAAGATAAGCCACAAGTCTACATGAAGGCGAATCCGAGTGCCAAACGTTCTAGCTCAATGTGCGATTCTCGGGTGGTAGGAGGAGCGAACGTATTGGAAGATAAATGTGGACGATATAAACGAAAGGCAAGGGCATCACCGTGAGGTGACGGCCTTGCCTTTAAAACCCAACGAGGTTACGGCGTACGGCTGGTGATCTCGAGAAGATGATAGCCAAACTGCGTTTTGACAGGGCCATGGACTTTGCCGAGTTCGCCGCTAAACACGACCGCATCAAATTCTTTCACCATTTGCCCAGGACCAAACTCGCCTAAGTCGCCACCTTGTTTGCCCGAGGGGCAGGTGGAATGTTTTTTGGCGACAGCGGCAAAATCTCCACCGCCTTCAATTTGTGTTTTCAGGGTGTTACAAGCTTCTTCTGTTGATACCAAAATGTGACGGGCACGCGCTTTCGCCATGAGTGTTCTCCTTTGAGGCTAGATATATGGACAAAGGTCTTTTTCTCATGATTGGCGCATAAACGTCAAATCTCAATCAGAATTATTATGGGAATGTTGAAAAAAGCCGCCAGCGGCGTTCTCGCTATTTTGCCGTGCTCACGTACTCAATGTACGCTCCGCGCGTCAAAATCGCTGCGGCCTTGCTGGACGGACTTTTTTGACCATTCCCTCCCGTTGATGATGCCAGTTTTCCAACGACGATTTATATGGAATCGGCGCGAATTATTCAACAGCCCCATTATGGGAAACCGGTGAGCCGCCACAATTAGGACCGTGTGGCTTGAGTCTCAGTCATGATTTAGGAGAGCGGGTGAGAGGAAGCAGGTGAATGAAACGTCCACGAAATAAAAGGAGGCTTCCCTGAAAGACGGGTCGATTGATCATGAGTTGATCGATAGGTTATCGATCGGGATTC
>JAQBGS010000065.1:0-3825 GCA_032128535.1 Nitrospirota bacterium | reverse complement strand
AGCATGAAGTTCAATCACATTCTCACCTAATTCAGCAAAATCACTAACTACAATTGTTATTCCGTTGTTGTAAAAGAAAAATTTGCTTGGATTACTTTGTAATGTTTCTCGTAATCCTTTGTTAACTGTTCGGAGCGATGCTCCTGATCTCGTCATCCTTGATATTTGGATGCCGGAAATGGATGGGCTGGAGACCTTGAAGCGATTGCGTTCACAGTTCCCAGGTATTCTCGTCGTGATGATGTCAGGGCATGGTTCCATCGAAACCGCGGTGAAAGCCACCAAATTAGGGGCATATGATTATTTAGAAAAGCCATTGGATTTGGAAAAAGTCACAATTCTGGTGCGCAATGCTCTGCACCAAAGGAAGTTGGAAGAAGAAAACCTCAATCTCCGAATCCAGGTTGAACGACGGTTTGAGTTGATTGGCTCATCTGCATCGATGAACCGGCTTCGAGACATGATAAAAATGGCCGCACCAGCTAATAGTCGCGTCCTGATATCCGGTGCCAACGGGACGGGAAAAGAATTGGTGGCCAGGGCGATTCATTTACAAAGCCCTCGGCATAATCGCCCATTCGTCGAGATAAATTGTGCGGCTATTCCAGAAACCTTAATTGAAAGTGAATTGTTCGGTCATGAGAAAGGGGCCTTTAGCGGGGCAACCTCGATGAAGCGAGGGAAGTTCGAATTTGCAGATGGTGGCACCTTATTTTTAGATGAAATCGGCGATATGAGTTTAGCCACACAAGCCAAAGTGTTACGCGTGTTGCAAGAACAACAATTCACCAGGGTGGGTGGGACGAAACTCTTGAACGTCCAAGTTCGAGTGATTGCGGCCTCGAATAAAGATTTGGCGGATGAAATCCACAAAGGTAATTTCCGAGAGGATCTCTACTATCGCCTCAATGTGCTGCCTATCGTTGTTCCGACATTAAAAGAGCGGCGTGAAGATATTCCTGAGCTGGCCCAGCATTTCCTCAAAATGCACTCCGAGGAGCAGGGCATGAAACCCAAAACATTTAATGCTCAGGGTCTTGAAGCCTTGCAAAAGCATGATTGGCCGGGGAATATCCGTGAACTTCGCAACCTCATTGAACGCCTCTTGATTATGGTGCCTAAACCCGTCATTGATGCCGGAGATGTTGAAATGTTTTTACAGGTCCGAGCCCCAACAGGTGTTCCTGCGCTATCCGTAGGGACGAATTATGATTCACTTCGGGAAGCCAGAAATGTGTTCGAGCGAGAAGTGATATCACAAAAACTCAGAGAAAATAATTGGAATGTTTCCAAGACCGCTGATGAATTAAAAATCGAACGTAGTCATTTACACCGAAAGATTAAACTTCTCAATGTTGAACTCCGACCTGAACATTAAGGCCAACAAACCTGCCCTTTCTTCTGAATCGTTATTCCCAGGATCTTCTCATCTCCTCCATATTGAAAAATTGGTGGCTGGTGGCTTTGGCCTCGGACGCCTGAATGGCCAAGTGGTGTTGTTTGACGGCGGCATTCCAGGTGAAACCGTTGAAGTTGAGATTCTTAGTCGACGAAAAGGCGTCACGCAGGGGAAAATTCTCAATGTCCACGAGCCCGCTGACAGTCGTGTTGTTCCGGTCTGTCCCGTCGTTGGGCGATGTGGGGGGTGCCAACTTCAGCATGTGCAATACGACGAACAACTTTCCCAAAAACGATTGATTCTAGAAGATACGCTCCGCCGGATTGGTAAGATGTCCGAGTTGACGATTTCTCCAGTCATCCCTTCTCCTAGTCCGTATGGTTATCGACAAGTCCTTCGTATGGGAATCGGAGAGGGACGTGACGGCGTATTTCTAGGATTTTTCGAATCGGGGACTCAACGACTCTTACCTGTAGAAACATGTTTTTTGGTGGACGAAGAATTTCGATCTGTCATCGATGATGTTCGAGTTGGGCTTCGCTCCTTGGTGATTGAAGGGATGAATTTAGAAAGCGTAGAAATCAGATGGTCCCGAGTTGATAAAGGAGGTCTCTTGGTATTCCGAGGCCGAGCGTTAACGAAGGAACATGTTGAGCGTCTTTTCAATGCGTGTGCAGAGATACCCAACATCAAGGGGTGTATCTATGAACGCGTCGATCCATCAGAACAGGATTCGAGGCGTCGCGTCAGGCGGGAGCCGATTGTAAGAGGAGTGGATCATCTCTGGGAAGCCTATGGAGGATTACGCCTTAAAATGGGGTACCGATCATTCATGCAGGCCAACTGGGAGGTCTTTCAGTTGCTGGGTAGGACGGTTGGGGAATGGCTGGGGAGCCTGAAGGGCCAACGGATTTTGGAGTTGTATGCGGGAACCGGCCCATTAGGTCTCAGCCTGGCGAATCAAGGTGCACAAGTGACCTGTGTGGAGGGTAATCCGTTTGCGATCCATGATGCCCGCGAGTCGATACGTGTCAACAAGATTGTCGGGTGTCGGGTGAAAATCAGTTCAGTCGAATCGTATCTCATGACGGTGCAATCTGGAGCCTACGATGTTATCCTCCTGGATCCTCCGCGGGCGGGGCTCAATCCAAAAATTATCGACCAATTGGGTGCGTTGCACGTACCTCAATTGCTCTATCTTTCTTGCGACGCGCCGTCATTGGCCCGGGATATCAAATCGTTCTGTGAGATGGGCTATGAGATTCGCCGAATGCAACCATTTGATATGTTTCCGCAAACTGCGCATCTTGAAACGTTAGTGGAACTGGGCATAGCTCAGCCATCAAAGGGTTCGAATAAGTAAAAGGACAAGGGAATGACCACCTATCGCGAAGCTGGTGTCTATATTCAACGTGGCGATGAGTTTGTGAAACGAATCGGCCCGTTAGTGCGATCCACTTTTCGGCCTGAAGTCATGGGCGATTTAGGCGGTTTTGGCGGGCTGTTTCGATTTCCCTCTGATCGCTATCGCGAACCGATTCTGGTTTCTGGCACCGATGGGGTAGGGACCAAAGTGAAGCTTGCCAGAATGATGAATCGCCACGACACTATTGGGATTGATCTCGTGGCTATGTGTGTCAACGACATATTGGTCAGTGGGGCGGAACCACTATTTTTCTTGGATTATTTGGCAACAGGTCATTTGGAGATCGATGTGGCAGAAGCCATTGTTCAAGGGATAGCTGAAGGGTGTCGGCAAGCGCAATGTGCCCTCATTGGCGGAGAAACCGCTGAAATGCCGTCCTGTTATCCTGGCTCAGAATATGATCTTGCGGGCTTTGCCGTCGGAGTGGTTGAGCGATCAGAAATGTTGGGAAAAGAAAAAATTCAACAGGGGGATGTGGTGATCGGGGTTGCTTCAAGCGGTTTGCATAGCAATGGCTATTCCCTGGCGCGCCGTGTGTTATTTGAAGAACAAGGGTGGACTCCTGAGACACAGGTGCCGGACTTATCGGAATTGCTCGGAGAGGCACTGCTTCGGCCAACCACGATTTATGTCAAATTAGTGAAGGCGCTAATAGGGAAAAGTCAGATGCATGGGCTTGCGCATATCACCGGAGGAGGTATCACCGGCAACCTTCCGCGTATCCTTCCTGAAGGGTGTGGTGCCGTGATTAATCGAAAAAGTTGGGAACCTGCACCTGTTTTTGCCGTTATTCAACATGCTGGCAAAATTGATCAAGAAGAAATGTTTCAGGTGTTTAATATGGGCGTCGGCCTTATAATCGTGGCGCCTTCTGAAGAAGCCGCCAAAATTTTAGAGATTATTCAAGGGCAGGGGATGGCCGGATGGCTGATGGGAGAAATTGGGCCCTGTTCCCCTTCCGGTGTCAAACTGACCTATTCAACATAAAAGATTGAGACAA
>JAQBGS010000064.1:0-5656 GCA_032128535.1 Nitrospirota bacterium | reverse complement strand
GTCAGGCCCATCGGTCTGAACCATGAACTTCTGATCCGCAGAATACAAACGGGACTTCTGTCCTTTATGTGCAAACACGGTTTCTTGGAAGTTGCCCAAGACGGTGTTTGCATTCGCCGGTTGCATCGAAGCGGCATGTTGCGAACCTTGCCAGGCTTGAGAGAGAGGTCCATGGCAATCGGCGCAGGCCTTGGATCCCACATAGGAGGCAGGTTCGCGTGGCGTGATCGATTGAGGGGACTGTGGAATCGGCTTGGGAGGCTCGCCCTCGCCACATCCTCCGAGGCCAACGGTGATAAAGAGAAAAAGGACGAGTAATGCGTTCAATAACACCTTGTTCATCGTGATGTTCCTCTAATGATGTGGCCAGATTTCATTTCGCCTTTTTGGGGCCCTTTGAAAAAAGTCATCAGTGGCCTTCTCACCATGTTGCCGTGCGCACATACTGGAAGTACGCTCCGCTTCACCAACTAAGGTCGCGCACTACGGGACGTGGCAAGCCATACTGCGGCCTTACTGAACAACTTTTTTTAACATTCCCATACTTCAAATTGGCGGATTAGGCAGAAATTACTGACTTGGGTTTTCAGCTCTCATCAAAACGAACAGGCTATTGGAGCCATCCGGGATGGGCTAGAACCTGCTTGTGCAAGACTTGCAATTGGGCCAGTAAGCCACCTGCTTGTTGATACACATGGGATGGCAAGATAGGCGCAGGCAGTTTGACCGGTTGGGGTGAGGGGGTATGGGGAAGACGAGTATGGAGATACGCGAGTTCAGAGATGACAAGAGTGGCTAAATCGTAGACTTCATTCGGTTGAATGTCGGGACGATTAAGGTTCTGAGTGGCCAGGCTTAACATGTTAATGTTGGAGGCACGCGCGATGTCTCCCAACACCATATAGCAATCCATGAGACGGCTATAGCTATCCCATGGCTTGCGGCCTCGTTCCAACGGCGGAAGAGGAGCAGGAGCGGGAGCAGTAGGAAATTTTCGTAATAGATGTGTGATGTATTCGATGCCTAGGCTGATCTGTTCGGCCACATCTTTGGGAGAGAACTGGTGCATCAGCAAATGATTGAGTTGGCTGTTCGCCAATCCAATATTAAAAAAAACTTGAGTGGGGGTAGTTCCCGGATCAGGCAAGGACTCACTCTTCGTAAGAGGGAGGCCGAGTTGCTGCTTGAGAAACAGAATGTGGCGCAGTGCGGTATCGATCACGTTCCAGACATGAAAAGCACGGATGTCATCTGGGGCGTCTACTGTTCGAAGGGGCTCCGATCCCTCGGTGAGTTCCTTCGTCAACCGGGCCACTTTATCACCAAGCGTTTTGGCTTGGAAGAACACCTCGTGCGGAGTCGCGGCTTTGACTAATAGGCCTATTTCGAGAATGTCGGGTTTCCCCATTTCAAAACGGAGGTCGTCCAGTTCTTTACCTAGCAGTTCCACGCGTGCAAATACATCAGCGGGGGTGATGGCTTGAATGGAGATTGCATGGCCACTGACGGGGGACGGGGTTTCGATGGCATCGGTCAAGCCGAAACTTGTGAGTGGAACACTGAGCAAGAGCCCTACGAGGGACCATATTTTTAAAACTTGTCCCGACCGGGTAGAAATCATCAACGATCACCTCCTGATGAAAAACATTATCTTAGCAAGCAAGCTTGCCCAGGTATCTCGCTGGGCTCGTTCATGGTTCAGGTTGGTTCCCCTGCCCGGGTGTAGGAGAAATCACAAACAACACCAGTCCCCGGCCTTCGCTAATACAATTATTTGTAAATTCCAATGTCCCACCATAGGGGGATTCCCAAAACACTTGTCTCTCCGCATCATTTTTCTTCGTAGGAATCCAGAAATTTTTTACCAGGTGGTCGACGACAACATTAATGACAGACGCACAGTCCTTCGAGTCGGATTTGGAGTTCAGACGATTGAAGTGAATGACTATGCGTTCGATGTGCTCTTTGGTGACCAGAATAAAAATCTCGGCCGGTTCCTGAAAAATTTCGGTTGTCTGGTAAAAACAATCAGGCCATGTGGCCATTTCTCGCTTTTCTTCTTTCCCAAATTCACATTTCTCCTCACCCGCTTTTATGAATGTCAACCGATTATCGCGTTGTAGTGTCTCTAGAGAGTGGGTAAATTTCCAGTCAGCATATCCCTCGATTTGAGGGACCGGGGTCTCACGTTGGGGAAGAGGATTCTCCTTCGGGAGTTCTTCATCGGCAAACACGGATTCGCCAAGAAACAACAACCCGACAATCATGAACAGGCGAGGGAGGAATGTCATCATTTTGATTTTCTAGCCGTGTATGGGCAATTTCTCAAAAGCGCAGGCGAATTTAAAAAAAGCCATACTAGTCGGAGATAGGGAATGTCCGCAACTTTTCGAAACCCTCATGGCGGGTGATGCGAAGGAGCAACCCCGTCAGCACACCCATTGTTCAAAGGGGGGAATGAGAACGATCACGTTTCATTATCATTCCATGCTCAGAGCGAATTTCAGTTGTCCTCCAGCCGGTCGATCAGAACATCACTTCGGTCTGGATATAAAAGTAATTCGTATCATTTGAGGGAGGATTCCCGGGTACATTGGTCTGGTTCTTAATGTAGGAACCTTTAAAGAAATGTTCATAGCCGCCTTCTATGGTGAAATTTGGTGAAGGATGCCATTGAAGCCTGACCTGCACGTCCTGTCCTAAAAAATTCCCTGCGGCTCCTGTCGTGTCTTGCATGCCCGAGTTGACCCACTTGTCTTTGGCTTGGGCCAAGTACCAGGCCCGGTATTTCAGATTCAGATCCACAGTCGGGTGTGGGTGCATGATAAGCCGGATGCCCGGCGAGCTGATGTTGGAGCGAAAGAAAGGGCCGAAGAGACTGGTGGCGGATAATTCAAAATTTCGTGCACCAAAGAGGCTATCGAAGGTATGGCTCTTGTTTCCATTAGGATTTTTTGTGCCGCTGGCATAATCATACATGGCCAAAATCCTGGGGGACCATGGAACGGCAAAGGTATAACCAAGGGAGATATGTTGGAAGTAGGCAAAATGATCCCTATTGTCCAACGTGCCGAATTGCCAGGCTGATTCCACTTCATAATCGTATGCCCCAATGTCCGGTCGTTGATAGACCCGGATTCCTAAGGTTGAATGTTGACGTTCGGTTCCTCCGTCCTTCCCCCCGTCATCTCTACCAAAGTAGTAGAGTTGGGTTCTCGCCCAGGAAAAGTGCGAGTTTTCATACGACAGCCCCCAGAAATAATTACCCCCATTCGTAAACAGGCCAAGTCGATTCGTGTTGTTGTCATTGAGGACCACTTCCGAAAAAAACGCGCGGGCAAACCACTCGTTGGTGTCAGCTAATCTCCAATGAATACCATCAAAGGGTTGGCTGGTATTTGGAAAACGAGAACGAGCGACGAGGCGTCTGGATCCGATATCCATATTGATGCGACCGACGTGAAGATCCGTTCGAAGGCCTGTTTCCCAGAAATTTGGCAGCGTTGCAGAAACAAACAATTGTTGGACATTGGCCGCGTTAAACGTGGAAGTGCCAACGACGTCGGTATCGGAATCTTCGCCGGAATTCGCTCCTTGAAGTTCTAGCTCTGCCCGGAAAACCTTCCATTTTGTCGTAGCCCGAAAGCGGGTCCGCTGCCCCCAACTCCACGTACTGCCTTCCTGGTTTGCAGTGAACGGGTAATCAAATCCTTCTCGACGAATGCGGTTGGAAAATCCCAAATCTAACCACTCAGGGGTATTGAGCGCGGCCGAGAGGTACCGAGGCCATTTGATCACGTTTTCTTCCTGAATGAGAACTTGATCGGGATATTCTTTCCATACCCACTGATCAGCCAGCTTCATTCGCTCCCAAATATTTGTCGGAACCGATTTCACGCCTGTCAGCGCACGATACCAATCCGACGAAGGAAGTGGATCGTCGGTGTGAGAGGGGGTCTTGTCGGGTGTTTCCGCCCCGAACGATGTCGTCGTAAGCATCAGGAGTGTGATGAGGAGAATAGCGTATCTCAGAATTCCTTGAAGACCTGTCATGCAGAATTTATGGAAAGACATATGTCATTCACTGAATCGACGGTGTTCAGACTCCAACCTTTAAGCCGGAATTTGTGGTCGAAGGCAATCTCTTTTTCCCATCCACGGGGTTCATGAGGCCACGTGGAATATACCAAAATACACATCCATATCTTCTTTTACTGTGGCTGATCTGAAGGCGTTTCGGAGGACCCGCCAAGATTGGTAAAAGCCTTCTTAATTTTCCCCCACAAACCGCCCTTGAGCTCTTCAATAGCTAGAGCCGTATGATGCCGGCTTTTCATGGCTTCCACACAGGGATTCTGATTCATGGTGCCGACCGTCGTTCCGGCGATTTGAGGGATGGCAATCACCCAGCCCAGCGGAGTCGCCAACCCCAACAATCCCCAGCCTCCGCTTTCTGCAATCCGAAATTTGTCACTGGTGACATCAGGATTGGTGAGCGGACCTGTAATGCGAACCATGTGCGCCAGAGTGAACAAACTGGGGTCTTTGGGACGGGGCGTCAGGAGGATGTCGATGGTCTCGTCGGCCAAGTTCAATTTTCCGATGCCCGCGACAGTAAGGCGACGGGAGTCGATAAGGATATCATCACTTTTCACCACTCCCTCATCAATGTCAAAATACCCGACCGCACAATTAATTTTGGTGACCGGTTCACTTTTCCAGGCGGTGGTTAAGGCCGTCGTGATCAAATCAGCCGCCCACAGATCAATATATTTGGTGGATAACTCCAAAGGTCCGTCGACCAGCTCAAATTGTCCACTAGCCTGCTCCAACACTTCATGCAGGGTATCTCCTCGACCCTTCAGGGCCAGCTTGATGGACTGGGATTGCCCCTTCACCATTTCGGTGCCCCCGAAAAATTTGGCGACACGCCCGTAATCCAGCCCCTGAATGTTCAGATTGACCTCCAGGGTCGGAACGTATTGCGTTCCGTCGAGTACCAATTTCCCATCAAACGCTCCTCCCCATAGATTTCCCGTCACAGGGTGCAGCGTAAGTAAGCCTTCTTCGAGGGCAATCTGAAATGAGGCATGCCCCAGATCCTCTTCCCCTTTTCGAATGTGTTTGATTTCGGCAGCAAGCACGAGATCAATGGCCCTGAGACCCTCAACCGGAAAAACCAAGTCCGGAACCGACTTGAGTGTGGGAACATCCTGTTTTTCCCTCATGCCTATGGTATCGCTCAGTACCTCAACGGCCGATGATCCGATTCCCGTCACCGAGTCCCCAATGGCTCTCAGCGTCGATCTCTTTTTTTGTACTGAGGAATCAGCCTGAGGTTGTTTCTCGGCACCCAGGACAAGACTCTCTGCAGTGAGCTTTCCCTTCACCCGTGGGCGAATCCCTGTCGTTAAGACCGTCACATGGCCTTGCACATCGCCTCCGGCTAAAGATCCTTCTAAATTTGTGACGTGATACCCCACAGGGGATTTCGTCACGAGACCGGCTATTTCCAGCGGACCGGCATCAGGCAAACCGGATGTCGCCAGGAAGTCCAGATTTCTCAGATTGTCTCCTTTTAGAAGTACCTGCAACGAAAACTTCTCCCCCGGATGAGGAAGATCCACATAGCCGCTCAATTCAACCATGGCATGTG
>JAQBGS010000063.1:0-3327 GCA_032128535.1 Nitrospirota bacterium | reverse complement strand
AGGTAAGTTGCTGACCCTGACCACCAAGGAAGCCTTAGACACAAACGTCGCCGACTTTCAAGCCAATTCGCTGGACGCCTTACTATTGTTGCTGAATCTTCCGAATGCTGAGATTCGTCACCTGTCAGAAACCTGGGCAGAATCCTTAGTGCGATTCCTCACCCACCCGGTCGTGAGCTCCTTATTGATGACCCTTGGAATTATGGGGATCATCGTCGAAATCCGGGTTCCCGGATTTGGGTTACCTGGGCTGATGGGGCTTGTCAGTTTGGGGCTGTTTTTCTGGGGACACACCCTCGTCCAGTTGGCCGGATTGGAAGAATTCCTGTTAGTGTCTTTGGGGCTTATCTTGGTGGCCATGGAAATCTTCTTCATTCCGGGATTTGGGCTTGCTGGAATCTTCGGGATTCTTGCACTGATGGGAGGACTTGGGTTGAGCCTTATCGGAAGTGGGGCAACATGGGACTCCTGGCTATCTGCACTGGGACAAGTCGCCCTGTCCCTCTTCCTAGCCATTCTGGTGGCACTTTTTCTGTTACGGTATTTTCAACGATTGCCCTTCGGGAAACGATTGCTCCTGAAAACTTCACTTCTTTCCAAAGAAGGGTATGCCTCTAGTCCTGAGGGAGACCAAGCCTGGCTTGGCAAACGAGGCACGGCTGCGACCGATCTCCACCCTTCGGGCATTGCCCATCTAAATGGTGACCGTGTGGACGTCGTATCTGACGGAGATTTCATCAATGCGGGGCAACCTGTTGAGGTCGTTCGAGTCGACGGAAACCGAATTGTTGTTCGATTATTTTCCGACCCCGCCGAAGGAGGGCATTCCTCATGGAAATAGAAACCCAAGCTTTTGGTTCTCTTGGTCTTCTTGCCATCGTCTTAGTTCTCTTGTTTGGTTTTCTTTATGTCATCCCTCTTCCACTTTGGATCGCCGCGTGGGCCTCGAATGCCTATGTCGGACTGTTCACCCTTATTGGCATGCGATTACGCCGTGTGCCGCCAGGGACCATCATCACGGCCCGGATTAGCGCTGCTAAAGCAGGGCTGGATATCCCGGTTGACGATCTTGAGGCGCATTTTTTAGCCGGCGGCAATGTGGTCAAGGTGGTCAATGCCATGATTTCTGCCGACAAAGCCAATATTCCCTTGATCTTCAAACGTGCCGCGGCCATAGACTTGGCCGGCCGGGATGTCTTGGAAGCGGTAAAAATGTCGGTCATCCCCAAGGTCATCGAGACGCCGCGCATCACCGCCGTGGCCAAAGATGGGATTCAGCTGATCGCCGTCTCACGGGTCACGGTTCGTGCCAATATCGACCGGTTGGTCGGCGGAGCAGGCGAAGAAACGGTGATTGCCAGAGTAGGAGAAGGGATGGTGAGCACGATCGGCTCCTCGAACTCACATAAGGATGTTCTGGAGAACCCGGATTACATCTCAAAAAATATCTTAGGGAAAGGACTGGATGCTGGAACAGCATTCGAAATCTTGTCTATTGATATTGCTGATGTGGACGTGGGTGAAAATATTGGCGCCAAACTACAAATCGACCAGGCCAATGCGGATAAACAGATTGCACAAGCCAAAGCAGAAGAGCGGCGTGCCATGGCAGTGGCCTTAGAACAAGAAATGCGCGCCCGTGTGGTTGAAGCCGAAGCAGAGGTGCCCCGAGCTATGGCCGAAGCCTTTCGACAGGGGAATTTGGGCATCATGGATTACTATCGAATGAAAAATGTGCAAGCCGACACCGCCATGCGTGGTGCTATTGCCAGTACCGAAGACGAACCTCCAGAACCGACCAAAAAGTGAGGGCGCTATGAGTATGGAACCGTTTGTATTCTTGACCGTCTTTCTCTTTCTGACATTATTAACTATTGTTGCACGGTGGCTCAAAGCTGAACTCGAAAAAATATCCAACAAAGTCCAAACCACCAGGCTCCCCCCTCTTCGTCAGGAAACACCCGGGGCGGATGAATCCCTACGGAGCCGTTCATCATCGCGAGATCAACAAAGAGGATCCTTGGTGCCAGGCCTTCCTTTGCGGTTCAATAGACGAAAATCCCTCACAGTAAACTTGCGAACGGTGACCGATCTTCGTCAAGGCATCATTCTTATGGAAATTCTAGGCCCTTGCCGAGCGTTTACCCCACCGGCAGAATTTTGAAATCTTGAATAAAAGATTCTCAGAGTGATAGAAACCGCTGGGCACATCCCCCTATCCATACACCCGTTCCAATTCAAAAATGAAAATCATATACACATTGCCAACGACGCCGCGTACGACAAGAACATCTGTGAGTTTATCCCTTCAAATTCATTCTCTATCAAAACCAAACGAAGTGAATGGGGAAGAATGGCAATGAATGACCCACTCACTATTTACGATGTGTAAGGAGGGATGATGACAACACCGAATCTTCACTTGAAAGCCCGTGATCTTATGCAGACGCGCATCGTCGCCGTGACACGGGGGGTATAGCGCACGAGAGGTCGCTATCCTCATCCATTCTGGGACATGTAGTGGGGTGCCGGTCATTGAGCCTGGCAACCACCTCGTCGGGATCGTTTCTGAGTTTGACGTCCTAAAAGCCTTAGTCAAAGGACAAGATTTACAAGCGCTGAAGGCCGAAGACATCATGACTTCGCAACCAGTCACGGTTGAAGAAACCGCCACAGCCGAGACGGTCATCAATCAAATGATCGAGCATCAGATTATTCGTATCCCCGTGGTCCGTGACGGTCGACTCCTCGGCATGATTTCCCGCACGGATCTCATGAATCAACTCATTGATAGTCATTTGATCAATGTCTATGGAGGGTGAACACTATAGCCCCTTCAACTAGATTTCGGGGTATTCATAGAACAAAACTGAATCCTCAAATCCCTCTACCCATTTTTTAAGGGGGGAACCTCAATCCTCACTCCATAGTGAGAAATGGAGAATATCCTGTTCAACGTGAAAATCTCGTCATTGAGCAATTCCCACCCCCTTTCCATCAATCCCTTTTCATACAGAGAGTTCAACCGTTTCCGGGATTAGCTGGGGCCAAGCGCAACACCCGCCGAAAATGAGTGAGGAATTTTGCGACAATGCCCACCTCACCAAAATGCCATCTGCCTGAAAATGTAAGACTTCCTCATGCTTAGATTTGTGGCACAGCTTTTGATCTACTATCCGTAAAGAATGCGGGAGGAGGAGCCTATTCCCATGTTACTGATTGCCACAATCGATCCGATCCTACGGAGAAACTTGCAAGACACTCTCACCAAAAAAGGCGATCCCTTTGTTGTCATTGAAGAGGGAGAAAACATTGTGGAGGCCGTCT
>JAQBGS010000062.1:0-4702 GCA_032128535.1 Nitrospirota bacterium | reverse complement strand
CACCTCGTGAATCTAGCAGAATCACCCGAGGTACTAGGTGATCAGTCAATTCGGTTTTCTTCTGGCCCATTTGACTCCGCCGAACACAAAGCAATCCAAATCGTACAATGACCTCTTCTAGCTCTAGAGCCCGTTCGATATGTCTGGGAGCCATCACCAGGACCACATTTTTCTGTGAGTCACACAAAGCGCGATACGCATCCAAGAGATATTCTTCCTCTTGAGGGTGCGTGCTTCCTGCTACGATCACCCGCTCTGTGCCACTGATGCCCAATGACGTTCGAATGGTCTTGGCTACATCCACCTGTTTTGAATGCTCGAATGATTGGTCAAATTTCATATTGCCTGTCACGTGCACCACATTCGATTTGGCACCTAAGTGTTTGATCCGCTCCGCATCTTGAGCCGTTTGCATCAAGGCCATATCAATCGACGACCAAATCGTTTTCATGAAACGCTTCACTAACCGATACCGAGAAAACGATCGTGAAGAAATCCGACCGTTCACCAGACACACCGGCACCTGATGTTGCTGCAGACTGGTCAGTAAATTTGGCCAAACTTCTGATTCAACTAGAAGAAACAAGCGTGGGTTGAGCACTCGAACATAACGGGAAACGGCCCACCACGCATCCACAGGGGCATAACAATGTGTGGCAATTCCCTGCAATCGGTTCAACACCATCTCCCGCCCCGTTTCTGTTACCGTCGACACAACCAATTCTTGATGAGGATCCTCTTCTTTCATGGCCTGGAGAAGGGGGACAATGGCGGTGACCTCACCCAATGAAGCCGCATGGACCCACACGACGGGTCCTGAAAGATTCTGCAAGTCCGTGGGAACCTTTCCCAGCCTTGCTAGCAACCCTCGTTGGCATCGTTTCTTGGTGAGAAGCAGACCGATGATGACAGGAAAACCCAATATCAGCAACGAATTGTAGATCAACCAAAACATGAAGGCCTTACCCGATAGAGGAGGATGAATCTTGTCTCGAGTCCTGAAGAAAACAGGCAGCGGGATCGGGTTGTTGAACTGCCAGGTCAGCTTGTTCCGTCAATGCATTTAAGACACGTTGGAATTCCACGCCATGTCCAACCAACTCATTTTTTCCGACATGGGGTGCTACCCAGATAGGATCTCCCCAAACGAACAGACCTTTAGACCAGGGGAAAGGGATTTGAAAGTGATCCCAACTCGAAAAGACTTTTTTTTTGAGCAGGCAAAGGTCAACGGCAGAATGGGAAAACCCGTGAGTTTGGCCAACGACATGACACCCATCTGAACCTGACAAGCTGGCCCACGAGGTCCATCGGGTGTGACTACTAAATCCTGCCCCTGTCGGCCCACAGCCACGAGTTTGCGGAGAGCTTGCATACCGCCACGAGAACTGGACCCTCGAATCGCACTAAAACCAAACTGTTTCAAAATGTTCGCAATGAATCCACCATCTCGATGCTGACTGATCAAAATAGAGGCGGACGTTCCTCGATAGGCCAGGGGCATCATGAGCTGTCGCCCATGCCAAAAGGCTATGATGATCGGCGTCCCCGTTCGAGCAAACGCATCAACCTTTTTCCCTCCGACTGTCGTCCAAGACATTGTTTTCCCTAGGAGTCGAATACCCCAGGCTGCAACAACAGGAAGGAGGGAGAGCTTAATCCAGGTCACCATACGCCATTCATATTTGACAATCGATCAATTTGCAGAAAGCGGTTCTAGCTGAGTCAGTTGAAATTGAGTTTGATAGAGCCGCGTATACAACCCACCTTTTTGTAGCAATTCCGCATGAGTCCCAATTTCTTCAATACGCCCACGGTTCATGACCACTAAGCGGTCGGCATGTTGAACGGTCGAAAGACGGTGGGCGATCACCAATGTTGTGCGAGCCTTCATTAAATTAGCAAGCGCTTGCTGCACCAGCTTTTCGGATTCAGAGTCCAACGCCGATGTGGCTTCATCAAGAATCAAGATGGGTGGATCTCGTAAGATCGCCCGAGCAATGGCAAGCCGCTGTCGCTGGCCACCGGATAATTTCAAACCATTTTCGCCAACAAAAGTATCAAGCCCCTGAGGCAACCGTTCAATAAACTCCCAGGCATAGGCGGCACGGGCGGCCTCAATAATTTGCTCTTCTGTGGCATCTGGCCGTCCATACGCAATATTATTCCGAATCAAATCATCAAACAACACAGTCTCTTGGGAAACAATTCCTATTTGCCGACGTAACGATGATCGATCAACCAATCGGATGTCCATTCCATCAATAGTCACTTGCCCTTCTGTCGGACGATAAAATCGTGGAACAAGACTCACTAACGTCGTTTTGCCGCTTCCACTCGCCCCAACCAACGCCACCACCTCGCCGACCTGCACTGTTAGATTGACCTTATCTAAAGAACGATCCTTGGCCCCTTCATAGGTAAAGGATACATCGGAAAAGGCTAATTGACGTGTTATGGGAGGAAGTAGCTCCTTACCTTCATCCTTTGCCAATTCACTATCAAGGTCCAAAACAGAAAACACTCGTTTTCCTGCTGCTAGGGCACGTTGAATTGAGGAATTGGCCCCTGACATCTTTCGAACAGGGCCAAAAGCCATAAATAACGCAGCCAGAAAAGAAAAGAATTCGCCAGATGTCATTTCTCCAACAATTACTAATCCCCCACCATACCAAATAATAAACGCAATTCCAGAAGCACCAATCATTTCGAGCATTGGAGAAGAAATTGCAGAAGCCTGAGAAGACTTGACTTGGACCCTCCGATAGACCTTATTCATATCCGAAAATCGTTGTCCTTCTTTTTCTTCCTGTCCATATGCCTTTACAATTTTAATGCCGGTAAACGCTTCTTTGAGTACAGAGGCCATACTACCAATCGATTCCTGCCCTCGAGTCGACAGCTTTCGGATACGTTTTCCGACACGAATCAAAACATAAGACGATAGCGGAAGCAAAACCATCAACACCGACGCCAATTCCCAATTTTGGTAAAACGCCACACTAATTAACACAAGAAAGGTCAAGCCTTGCTGAAACATATCCTTCAGGACACTCGGTATGGCATGGGCCATTTCATTCACATCACTAACGACACGTGCCATCAGCCGCCCTGAACTATTCGCATCATGAAACCGAATAGGTAGACGAACAATATGAATAAATAATTGTTGCCGGACATCGGCAATGAGCCATTGCCCCACGTACCCCATCAAATAAGATTGCCCATAGGAAAAAAATGATTTCAGTATCGTGACTCCTAACAAAATAAGGGGCAAAATCACCCGAGACTCTGGCTTTAGGTCTATGAATATTTCTTGCAATACAGGACCCACGAGCCAGGCAGTGACTCCCTGGAAAGCGGCCACGCTTCCAGAACAGAGAAAAGCCAAAAACAATTTAAATCGATACGGCTTAAGGTAGGCGATAATTCGCCATAAAATATTCATAGACGAATCTCAGCCAAAATCATTTCTGCGGCACGTCGTGACGCTCCAGGACGACCTAATGAATCTCGAAGAGTTTGGAAATTCTCTTTCATCACACGTTGTCGAGTTGAATCCCCTAATATGGCCAAAGCTTCCTGAGCAATAGTTTGAGCTGTCGCTCGCTCATGAAGAATTTCAGGAACCAGTTCTTTTTCTGCCAAGATATTCACAAGCCCTAAATAGGGAATTGTAACCAGACGTTTCCCTATTTGATAGGTAAGGGGTGACGTCCGGTACACAATGACCATCGGCGTTCCAATGAGAGCGGCCTGTAAAGTCGCCGTGCCTGAAGCCACAAGCACAAGATCTGAAGCCGCAATAACCTCGCTGGGTTTCCCCTTGATGAGTTTGACCGAAGATGATTGACTGAGAAGCCGTTCCAATAGGGAATCAGAAAGTGAATCGGCCTGTGCTACGACCAATTGCAACTGCGGATATTGCCCCTGAATAATATGGCCTGCGTCCAATAATATCGGCAAAAGATCTTGGACTTCCTTGGTGCGACTACCGGGCAATAAACCAAGCACCATCTCATTAGGCTTCAAACCTAAAGCCTTTCGCACTTGCTTGGCATCGAAAGATTCTGGCAGCTCATCTAATAGAGGATGCCCCACATAGGTACATGCAATACCCTCCTTACGGAAATAGGCTTCTTCGAACGGTAAAATGGCCAGCACATGCTTGACGACTTTACGAATCAGATGAAGCCGACGACGCCCCCAAGCCCAAACTTGAGGCGCAATATAATAAATAATGGTCTGTGAAGATTTTGCCGCAACCTTGGCAAGACGGAGATTCATCCCAGGACTATCAATAAGCACAATCGCATCAAAGCGAGTGTGCTTTACCAAAGAGGAAAGCTGCCGCAGGGTCTTCCAGCCCTTCCACAACTGACGGATACCCGGTATGCCTATCGCATCAACGCGGGCAATATCTGGGACCAACCGTACCCCAACTTGTGCCATATGCCCCCCCCCAACCCCAACGAGATCAATAGAAGGCTCCAATTCCTGCAGAGCCAAGGCCAGCTTCGCCCCATGAAGATCTCCAGATTCCTCTCCTGTCACGAGTAAAATATTGGGCATGTTAGAATAGAATACACCACGGTCGGTAAAATCACACGATGAAAATTCTTATGTAGGTGGGGTCAACATAGAGGAGTGAATCAAGGACATGATGTGACTCGCCATCCGCAAGGCTTCGACACCCTCTTCG
>JAQBGS010000061.1:0-2946 GCA_032128535.1 Nitrospirota bacterium | reverse complement strand
TGATTCCCTTCCTCTGTACGGCAGTCAATACCAACGAACCGCTTCCCGCCACTTCAAGCAATTCCAAAAATTTTCTAGGGCAGAGATCGTGAAATGAGGAATTCTGGGTCATGCCCTCCAAAAATATGTGGGGCAATTTGCAACACGCCTCTGCCTCATGGCAGCCCTTGGGCAGGAGCATGGTCTCTTAGGGGATAAGAGGCATGGTTTCTCGATGTAAAAAGGGCAAATGGCTATTAGGAAACTGAAATTTGCAAGAGTTGAACTAAGGCATTCCTATGCGTAAACGATGGGATTACCCGTCTTTACCACGTTTAGAAAATATTTTGATTTGGAAAATTACGGGCAAAAAACAGCTTCGAAATAGTGGTACCCCAAAGACGCTGAGGAAAGTGGAACAGAGTTTCCAGACGCTTACTTTGTGGATATTCCATAGCTAGCCGAGGGAATGTTTCGTTCCTGTTCACGTTAACTTGTTAAGTTAATCATTAGCATTCTGGATTAACAATCTTTCTGAAAGTTTCAACCCTCATTAAAAGCAGTCATGAAAGGTGCGGAAATAATAAGGAATTTTCAATTTATGTTTTGGGTATAGCTATTGCTCATTACATCCGCATGAGAGGAAGTCGTTGATTTCCTGGACAAAGGGAGGCGGTAAGAATCCTAACCTGAGCCCCTGATGAAGCTTTGGGTTTAACCAAAGAAGAAAAAACACATCTCATTGCCTTTTTGAAGGCCTTGAAAGGTAAGATTGGCCTCATGTGCTTTAAGACGCTAAACACTACGTTTTTGTTGCTTGCCCTCTTAATATTTTCCGTATCATGTTCAGGGGGTGGTACACATCTCCATCACAAGGAGGGAGGGGAGCAACAAACCGGAGATGTGGGGCAACCTTATGTTGATCAAAGGGTCTCACTAGGCCTTAGCCCGGAAGACAAAAAAGCCCATGCGGCTGTCATGCACGAACATTTTGAAGCGATTTATCAAATTGTGGCAGCCTTAGCTCTTGAAGAGTTCGACAAAGCCCAAGAAATTACCGAAAGCCAGTTGGGATTTACCAAACATCGAGAAGCCATGCAGCGGCAGAAACCTGAGAATTTTCCTCCAGAGTATCACGACCTTGCCATGGCTCATCATCGGGCTGCAGAAGATCTCGCTCAAGCAATGCCGTCTCACAACTTGAAACTGATTCTCCCACACGTAGAGCAAACATTACACGCATGTGTGGCTTGTCATCGTGTGTATAAAACCTGAGCCAAATGAATTCTCCTAAATATAAGTACTGAGTCTTTCTCTTTTGGAGGAATTACAATGAGTGCCGTATTCTCAACCGTTTTCCAAAAAATGTCTCAATTAACAATCGGACTGAGTTTTGTTTCTCTTATCCTTGCATGGCCTTTTTGCAGTTGGGCGGAAGATTTACCACAAGCAGAAGCCATTGTTAAAAACAATTGCTCGGCGTGCCATAAATTTGAGGGGAAGGAAGAGAGCCGGTTCAACTTAAAAGCTCCGGACCTCATATGGGGTGGGAGTAAGTATCAGCGGGATTGGCTCATCCGTTGGCTTACGGGTAAAGAACCCCTATTGTATGCCAAGAATTATCGGTGGGATCAGAGTAAAGAACCTGTGGCCCACATGACGGTGACCGAGGAACAAGCCAATGGTATTGCCGATTATTTTGAAAAGAATCTGAAAGATTCACGCGTCACCGTTGGAGCCTTTGATGTTACCAAAGTCACCAAAAAAAGACGTGGGGGATGGGGCTTTCATATTTAAGGAACATGCCTGTATCGGCTGCCATACGATTGAAGAAAACGGGCAACTCGTCGGCGGACCGCAAAGCACGAATTTGGCTGATTCGGGAAATCGCTATAACGCCGATTGGCTCTTTCGTTTCGGCATTAACCCTCAGGACTTCACGCCCCATAGCGGAGAATTTTTAGCCGATGCCACCGAACCTCAACTACGCAGCGTCATTGGATACTTGATGACTCTCGGGGTCAAAGATTTCAAGTTTTATGAGCCATGGACCAGCCCAGAATTTAGTCAAGCCAATGCAGAACGAGGGGCCATAGTCTACAAAGAATATTGCTCACAATGTCATGGCGCGGAAGGCAAAGGTGACGGCCCGGCGGCATCGGGATTAAGTCCTAAGCCAGCTGTGCATGCCAACATCCCTTTTGAAAAACTCCCAATAGAGTATCTTTACAACGTGATTAACCACGGTGGACGAAGTGTGGGGAAATCCACGAGTATGCCTTACTGGGGACTGACAATCGGTCAACAGGGCGTGGCCGATGTGATTGCCTATCTGAAAGCCACGTTTAAAGGGGGGACAGAGGTGGCGAAGGTTCCCCAAGGAGAGGGCCCATCGGGTGTTTGCCCACAACCGCGTAAGACCAAACAATCTCCCGGGAAATTTCGGAAGATGGAAAATCACCTGCCACAGGATACCGCGAACGTGAAAGCTGGAGAAACCTTATTTCAACAAACAGCCAAGCCCCTTGCGTGCATGAATTGTCACGGCACACAGGGGGACGGTCAGGGGCCCATGGGGGCAGCTCTAGATCCCCGTCCCAGAAATTTTACCTGCGGAGAAACCATGAAAGATATTTCTGACGGTCAATTGTTCTGGATTATCAAAAACGGATCAATTGGAACCGGGATGATGGCGTTTTCCGGGATGCCAGATAATCAGATTTGGCAATTGATCCAGTATATCCGCACATTGGCTAAATAAATGTGAATGGCCATTGAGTCACCGAAGGAGTGAAGGGACGCACAATCTCAAGGACCGGAGAAATCTTCTTCGGTCCTTACAACCTCAAAAGCAGAAAGAATGCCATGAGCCATTCACCAAATAAGCCCCAACAAGACAACGCCCCCATCTCACAAACATTGAGACAGCTTGAGCAACACCATGCCCTCATCCTCCAAGCAGCAGGG
>JAQBGS010000060.1:0-4386 GCA_032128535.1 Nitrospirota bacterium | reverse complement strand
CCTTATGCACGTCTGATCTCGAATCGCTTAACGCGCCCGCCTCGGTTCGAGAGATGGTCTTTAATCGCTGTTGGGCGTTATTGGATGAAAGTCCCCCTCCGGCACGAAAAGAGGAACGAGTGCTGAACCTGATGCTGGGGGATGAGGTTACGTTAGAAGCGTTAGTCACGGTTATTCAACAGACCTTTGCGGAATACGGGTTTTCCGAACTGATCTGGGAACATCCGCCGAGCGAACCTTCTCGGGAAACGACCCCTGAAGTTCAATCCTTGGTGGAACGAATACAAAAACTTTATCCGCCGCCTGACGACCTAGAGCGTTCTTCCGGTTCTTCTTCGCCTTCATAATCTTTTCCGCCTCGACAGACATGGAGAGGCTCGTATTCTTCCATTCCTACTATGGGAATGTTGAAAAAATCCGCCAGCGGCGTTCTCCCCCTTTTGCCGTGCTCACCTACTGAGAGTGCGCTCCGCGCGTCAAAATGGCTGCGGTCTTGCTGGACGAACTTTTTTGAACATCCCCTCTCATTGCTGCTGGCAGTCTATTCAAGAGCTTTTATGGGTTCTCGTCATGAAATATTCAACAGGCCCACCCTTGGGCACCTTGCCAGGTGGCCGCCCATTATTTTTTTCGGTGTTTGAGAGCCAAAAGCCAACTGAGGAGTGAGTGGGAATTGAACCGTCAAAATTTGGTGGGGGAGATACGGTTGACTGTGGCCTTGTTTATTCAATGCGATGAGCCCAATATCCGTCTTTTGTTTAGGAGTTTGCCGTTTTCACCTTTTTCGTTCCGTCCTGTAAGGAGCTAAAGGCCCCGAGGTTTCGGAACTTAGCTTCCCGTTGCTTCAGCAATTTTGGAAGAGGGATCTTTTCGAGTTGGTTGAAGTGGGTCTCCAGAGTTTTCGAAACATTCTTTGCTGTGAGAGGAATATCGCGATGGGCGCCTCCGAGTGGTTCAGGGATGATGGCATCGATAATGTTGAGTTTGAGTAATTCAGGGGCGGTCATCCGCAAGGCCGCCGCCGCAGTTGAGGCTTTCGAGGCATCCCCCCATAAAATAGCAGCACAGCCTTCCGGCGAAATCACCGAGTAGATGGAATGCTCTAACATGAGGACCCGATCGGCTACGCCTAGGGCCAGTGCCCCCCCGCTTCCGCCTTCGCCCGTGACCACCGCAATAATCGGCACTTGCAGCCTGATCATTTCCAGGAGGTTTCTGGCGATAGCCTCTGCTTGTCCACGCTGTTCGGCGTCGACTCCAGGGTAGGCGCCTGGTGTATCGATGAAAGTTAGAATCGGACGTTGAAATTTTTCGGCGAGTTTCATGAGACGCAGGGCTTTTCGATAGCCTTCGGGTTTAGCCATGCCGAAATTCCGGCGCATCCGTTCTTTTAGGGACTTCCCTTTTTCATGGCCCATGACCATGATCGAGCGGTTCTTCCACGTGGCAAAGCCGCCGATGATGGCCCGATCCTCACCATACAGTCGATCCCCTTGGAGCTCGATGACGTTTTCGGTGAGCTCTTCCAGATAATCTGAAATGGAGGGGCGGTGAGGGTGCCGAGCGATCTGGCTCCGTTGCCATGGAGAGAGATTGGCAAAGAGGTCCTTCTCCATTTTGGCCAATTGGTCGGTGCTTTTGTCGATGGCTTCCTGGACGGAATTTTTCTTGGACTTGGACTTCACCAGTTTCGCAATGCGCCCTTCGAGATCTTTCAGGGGTTTTTCAAAATCCAAATATTCACGCACGGGCAGGCTCCTTGATACCAGGCGATTAGTGGAAGGCGACCGTGGACGTTCCCAGAAGATGTTCCACTTCTTCTAAAAATTCCGGTGTGGGAGAAATGCCGACATTAGGTAATTGCGGAAGATTGGCTGTCATGTCGGGTTGAAGATGAAAGGCTAGCGAAATCGGTGTTGGCCCAGGATGTCGTTCAAAAATGTTCTTTAAGTCTACCAGATTGTGCGGTAACACGTCTTCTTCGTGAATTTGGAGGGTGACGTGTTTCACCGTTTCACATTCTAATTGGGGAACCAGTTCCACTCGTGTTGTCTTAATTCTAGCACCATTATCCATTAGATCCACTGATCCGGTAATACGGATGACGGAGTCCGGCTTCAGCATCTCTTCATGGCTTTTAAAGGCCTCAGGGAAAATGATGGCCTCCACCGTGCCTTGCAAGTCTTCCAATTGGACGTAGGCCATTCGGTTGCCTTTTTTCGTGGTCGTAATCTTGAGGCTGGATATGACGCCGCAGAGTTTGACTTCGCGCCCGTCTCCCATTTCTCTGAGTGATTGGGTTGAGCAGGTCGAGAAATGGGCGATGGCCATTCGATGGCGGTTGAGGGGATGATCGGTGATATAAAAGCCGGTCAGTTCTCGTTCATACTGCAAGAGTTCATTCTGAGACCATTCCGGTCTTGGGGGAATGGCGAACCCGAAGCTCTTGGTCTCCTCAGTGGAGGGATTTTCAGGCGCGAGGTCAAACAGACTGGTTTGTCCTTCCCGTTTATTGCGTTGAACGGTCGACGCATGCTCCATAACCTGATCAAGCACATCAAATAAACTCGCGCGTGAGGTGTGCATTGAATCAAAGGCGCCCACTTTAATCAGGCCTTCCAGGACACGCTTGTTGACCTTCTGGGAATCCAGCCGACAACAAAAGTCGACGAAGGACGTAAACGGGCCATCTTGGCCGCGGGCTTCCAAAACAATGTCCACGGCACTTTCTCCGACATTCTTGATGGCGGCCATGCCAAAACGAATACCTTCCGGTACGACACTGAAATTTTTCAAACTTTGATTGGCATCCGGCGGCAATATTTTCAACCCCAACTCTCGGCATTCGGTAAAATACCCTACCATTTTATCCGTATTCCCCATTTCTGAGGTGAGCAGGGCAGCCATGAATTCCGTCGGGTAATGGGCTTTGAGATAGGCGGTCTGGTAGGTGATGAGGGCGTAGGCGGCGGAGTGGGATTTATTGAACCCATACCCGGCGAAAAAGGCCATTTGATCAAATAATTTTTCGGCTAGTTTTTCAGCGATCCCCTTCTCCTGGCACCCTGAGATGAACAGGGTTTTCTGTTTGGCCATTTCATCATGGTTCTTTTTTCCCATGGCTCGGCGCAGCAAGTCGGCCTGTCCCAAAGAAAAGCCGGCCAATTGGTTAGTAATGGCCATGACTTGTTCTTGGTAGACGATGACTCCATAGGTTTCTTTTAGGATCGGTTCCAATTGGGCAGGCTCATACACGATTTGCGAGGCATCGCGTTTTCGTTTGATGAAATCGTCGACCATGCCGCTTTCCAAGGGGCCGGGTCGATACAGGGCAAGAATCGCGATAAGATCTTCAAAGGTTTCGGGTTGAATTTTGACCAATAAATTCCGCATACCCGAACTTTCCAATTGGAATATGCCTGGGGTTTTCCCGGAGCTGAGTAGGGCGAACGTGGCGGAATCATCGAGGGGTAAATTATGGATGTCTAATTGAGCGTCAGCCGATTGTGAGGCATGCACGAGCCTGACCGCATCGTGAATCATGGTCAAAGTTTTCAAGCCGAGAAAATCGAACTT
The DNA here is from genome assembly GCA_032128535.1 of Nitrospirota bacterium. Lineage (GTDB taxonomy): Bacteria > Nitrospirota > Nitrospiria > Nitrospirales > UBA8639 > Nitrospira_E. Next base: position 810 of record JAQBGS010000060.1, on the reverse strand, counting down.
GATCAACCCCACTTTTTCCAGATCAGTCATCGTATATTGGGTGACAATTTCATCGTTGCTGGTCTTATAGAGCGGAACATGGTCCATGAGGGGCTTTTGCGAGATGACCACGCCGGCGGCATGGGTGGAGGCATGGCGAGCCAAGCCTTCTAACGCCATGGCGGTATCCATGAGCTCTTTCATGCCGGGCTCCCCATCCACTAATTCCTGTAGGCGAGGTTCCTGCTTGAGAGCGTCTTTCAACGTAATGTTGAGTTGAGTCGGAACTAACTTCGCCACCTTGTCCACTTCGGCATACGGGAAATCCATCACCCGTCCCACATCACGGATGGCGGCTTTGGCGCCCAGTGTCCCGAAGGTAATAATTTGGCAGACGTGCGCTTCACCATATTTCTCAATCACGTAATTGATGACTTCTCCCCGACGGTCCATGCAAAAGTCCATATCAATATCCGGCATGGACACCCGTTCAGGATTCAGGAAACGTTCAAAGAGCAGGTTGTAGGTCAACGGATCCAAGTCGGTAATCCGGAGTGCGTAGGCGACGAGGCTTCCTGCGGCAGAGCCGCGTCCCGGCCCGACGGGTATTTTTCGGGATCGAGCAAAGTTAATGATGTCCCAGACGACGAGAAAATAGCCGGCATAGCCCATCGCATTTAAGACCGATAGTTCGGTGGTCAAGCGATGCTGGTAGGCCTCCAATGGAATTGAGGTCGGACGCTCGCGCATACGTTCACGAAGGCCTTTTTCAGAAAGATGCAGGAGATAGGAGTCATGCGTTTGGCCCTCGGGCACGTGATAATCCGGGAG
>JAQBGS010000059.1:0-8803 GCA_032128535.1 Nitrospirota bacterium | reverse complement strand
CATCCCCACAACAATACCAACTACAGCTCCTAACCCGGCTAAGTAACACGACTCCCAAATAATCAACCCTTGGATTTGCCCCTCACTAGCTCCAATAGCCCGGAGCGTGGCCAGTTCCCGTCGGCGTTCAAGAATGGATGTGAGCAACGTATTCATAATGCCCAACACCGCCACGCTTAAGGCGATTAATTCCAAGACATACGTCACACGAAAGGTGCGGTCAAAAATATCGAGAATTTCTTCTTTTAGTTCACCGTTGCTAATGGTGACGATAGGCCTCTCATTCTTTAACGTGTCTTCGATCTTTCGTCGAACAGACGAGAGATCATGCCCCTCTTTCAGATAGACGGCAAACACCGTGGCATCTCGCTCCCCCCATTTCTCTGAAAAGACCGCCTGATCCATGACCACTTTCCCACCATCAGTGGCGTAATCATAAAACACGCCTTTGACCGGAAATTGTGCTATGCCTGCTGGTGTCGTTAATGGCAATTGGTCACCCACCCTCACCCCTAATCGTTTCGCCAACACTTCAGAAATAATCACACCGCGATCATCAACGACGTGGGCTAACACCTCGGAAGATTTCCCCTCCAAAAATAAATATTGACTGCGCTCAGCATGAAGACGTACATCTCGTGAGATCAGCGCTACCGTTTGCCCGGCTGTCTCCACAGTTGTTTCCACATATGGATCAACGGCCTTGATACCAGGAACGTCTAAGACCTGCTTCATCAGATTCCGTGGAAGCCCTTGTCCCTTCCCGGAGGCCTCTTGTTCTCCCAACCAAGATGTGGGTGCAATGATGATATCCGCCATCAACGTTTGCTCAATCCACAGTTCCACCGTCTGTCGAAAACTCTGGATCATGATGCCCACGCCCACCAATATGGCCAACCCCACCACGATGGCTGCCATCGTCACGCTCGTTCGGCGTGGATTGCGCCCCATTTGCTCAGCAGCCAGAGCCGGCAACAGCCCTGCTCGGGTTCCAAGCCTACGTTGGCTCCATCGGCTAAACCATTGCGACAACACCGGCCCAGCCGCCGCACCTCCCATCAATAAACAAAAAGCTGCCGCATAGCCTCCCACAGGAATACCCTGAACCGATGGCATCTGACTCAACATTCCCGCTCCAAGCAATGAAGCCACAACGACCCATCTTGATCCTTGGGCAGCATGGTCGTCTTCCATTTGGGATTGTCCACAAGCAAGGGCTTGAACCGGAGCCATGGTGCTTGCCTCCCAAGCTGGGCGAAGTGCCCCCAACAGTGAAACGCCTATTCCTAAGCTCATGGCTTCTATGAGCATGTGAACGGGAACTGGCATGGCCGACATCGAGGTCATACCATAGAGTTCTCCGACATTCTGGCCAATCATGACGGTCAACCATCGCGCAAGCACCACGCCCAACCAACACCCCAATAGGCCACCGGCAGCACCCAAGACACCAGCTTCGAGTAGGAACAACGTGTTAATGGATTGTCGCTCCATCCCGAGCGACCTGAGAATCCCAATCTCCTGACGATGATGGACGACCGAAAACGCCGTGGTGTTATAGACGAGAAAGATCCCGACCAACAGACTAATGCCACTCAGCATTGTCAAATTCATCTGAAAGGCACGCAGCATGGATTCCACTTGTCGGTTGCGTCGAGAAGACTGGCTAACCTGAATAGTCTCTGGCAAAGTAGATTGCAGTTCTTGGATCAACGTAGAAACCGCTACGCCAGATTCAGGGACAATCGCCACATGATGAAGCCGCCCCAACCATCCAAACATCCATTGAGCAGCAGCGATATCCATCACCACCTGTTGCTGCACCCCCCCGTGAAGACCGGACGATCCCACAACCCTTCCGACAATCAGTTGATGTACGCTCCCTTTGACCTTTACCGAGAGAATGTCTCCCTGACCCATGCCAAGTTTATCCGCCAATTCTTCTTCCAGAAAAACCATGGTGGGGGCGAAAAGCTGTTCCCAGTCCTCTCGTGACAAACCGCCGGTTGAACCCTGAACCTCCCAGTCTTTCCCCTGCTCCAGGAGATCCATCCCCCAAATAAGAAGGGGACGACCCGACAACGCCTCAGTCTGAATCTCACCTTCAATCTTAAGAACGGGACTGCCTGATCGAACCCCTGGATGGCTTTGAATCAGCTTTAGATTTTGCTCATCCATGCCCCCAGATCCACCGGATACCGTGACCGAGGCTTCCCCGACCACCGATTCCACTGATTGCTCAAACGATTGGTAGACTTCCCCATTTACCACCCGAATCGCGAGCCAGGCAGACACGCCAATGGCCACCCCAACCACTGTTAATAGCGATCGAATGGGGCGATGACGCAGATGTTCGATGACTAAGGAAAGGAGAGTACTGAGCATGGATGCGGTTGTCCCAGAAGTGGGGCCTATGTTAAAACGACTAAACAAAAATGCGTGGGGTACACAATCGCGATGTCCAAAGACAACGTTGAAGAACAGGGCTCAACCGAAGCCGCTTCAGAAGCCAGCTCACCCGAGCAAAGCTTAACCACTCGGCAGAAAGAAATTCTCCGCTTGGTGGCTCAAGGCTGTACCAATCGAGAAATTGGGCAACGGTTAGATATTAGTGTGCGGACTGTGGAAGTCCACCGGTTTAACCTCATGCGCCGCTTACGTGTCCGGAATGTCGCGCAACTCCTACGCCAAGCCATCGCGCTGAAGATTATTCCGAGGGGTCCCTCACTCACCAAAGTCTAACGCAGGAATGTTGAAAACAAATGGGCCACCTTTCAGGATGGAATAAACAAGGCGGCGTTCTCGACGCTTTGCCGTCCTCACGTACGAACTCGTACGCTCCGGTCGTCAAACCGTCTGCGGCCTTGCTGGATGATCTTTTTTGAACCTTCCTTCCTACTTCTTGCTCTATTCACAAGATTTAAATCTCTCTCCACGATATTTCGAAGAATCGATCAGTCCATCTCCTGAAGTTTTCCTCGACAGGCCATCAACGACGAATAGCCTTTTCGCTCCAGGCACTCGGTGACTTCCCGTTCGAGCCGAGAAAACACTCCAACGCCTTCCTCCACTAAGATGGTGCCAATTTGAACCGCCGAGGCTCCACAGAGCACGTGTTCAAAAATATCTGTGCCGTTTTCCACGCCACCAGTGCCTATAATCGGAATGCGATCTCCCCAGATCTTCCAAAACGCGCGAACGTTGGCCAATGCCACCGGCTTAATGATTCGCCCACCAAGCCCGCCAAATCCCCCCTTGGGCTTGATCACTACCCGTTCCTGCTCAGGGTCCACCACTAGGGTATTGCCCACGGAATTAATCACGGTGACAAATGCCACGCCAATTCGTTGAAGAACCTCTGCGATTTTTTGATGGTGAATGGGATCGAAATACGGAGGGAGCTTCACGCCAAAGGGAATCGAAAAAATATTTCGAATCGCGCTAAGCAGCCGCTCAGTTTCGTCGAAATCATAGCCAATCTGCGGTTTCCCTGGAATGTTGGGACAAGACAAATTCACTTCGACTAAATCAGGCCCCGCGACATTCAAGGCTTTCGCACCCTCTAAGAAATCATCGGGATGTAGCCCTGCTAAGCTGGCGACCACCGGCTTCTTAAAGCGCTTCAACCCAGGGATAAGCTTCGCATATGCCGGATACCCGAGATTCGGCAAGCCCATGGAATTGATCGATCCTCCGTCAATGGCCACATACCGTGGGAGAGGGTTCCCCTCCCGAGGGAGTGGCGTCATCGACTTCGTGACAATCGCGCCGGCATCCGACTCCCCTAAGGCCTCCAATTCAGCCTGAGTTACACACAAGGCCCCAGAAGCATTCATCAGCCCAACACGAAATAATACGCCTGCAATCTCCGTTGAAAGATCCATGAGGTGTTACTCCAACTGTCCGTCTCGAATAGTGAGTACACGATCGGCCACCTGCGCCGCACTCAACGAGTGCGTGGCCAAGAGCACCGTTTGTCCAAACTCTCGTGCACATTGCCGAAGCAACGACACAATGTTCTCGCCCGTCGGCCCATCTAAATTCCCCGTGGGTTCATCTGCCACAATCAATCGCGGACGGTGCACAAAGGCCCGGGCAATCGCCACTCGTTGTTGCTCACCGCCAGACAGCTCATGGGAGCGATGTCCCAGCCGATGACTCATTCCCACTTTGTCTAACATTTCCGTCGCCTGTGTACGCACTGAGGTGGAAGTTTCGCCTCGCAAGCGCAAAGGCAACGCCACATTTTCTTCGATGGTCAATCCCGGAATGAGATGAAACGCCTGAAACACCATCCCGACTTTTTCCCGACGCCAATGTGTCCATTCACGATCACCAAACGCGGCACATGAACGCCCATCCAATAACAAATCGCCAGAGGTCACCCAATCCAGCCCTGCGACCAAATGCAAGAGCGTACTTTTTCCGCTGCCGCTAGGCCCCATCAGCGCACAAAACTCACCTTGAGGAATTTTCACGCACAAATCGCGCAAGGCCACCACGGGCACCGTGCTACGCTTGTATTCCTTAAACACATGCTGGCATTGAATCATGCGAACGATCTCCCCAACACAGCCCTGGAAGACATTCAGGGTTTAGGACAGCTGAGGCAGTCTTCGTATATCATATTCTTGCCTACGTGACCAAGGAGGGGCCACTTGGGCTCTGGGGCTTATACAGAGTTGAGATAAGACTAATGACAGAATTCTCCTCCCCTCCGTCCTTCCTTAGAAAATTCCTCCACGTCCTCTTCCCGTCAGCCTGTGCCAATTGCAAAATGCCCTTATGGGATGACCCGGTTCCATTTGTGTGTCGAGCATGTTGGGAAACAGTCGTCCCCATTTCCGGACCATGCTGCCCACATTGTGGCGGCCCCTTTGCCTCTCCGGTGGCCTTACAACACAGTCCCACCCATAAATGCGGAGCCTGTCGAACCAAACCACCAGCCTTTACCCAAACATGGAGCCTGTTTCCGTATCAATCCCCACTCAAGGAAGCAATCATTTTATTCAAATATCGTGGGAAACGTTCACTCATTAAACCCCTCCTTCAGGCCATGATACCCGCCTTGCCGACCTTGCCAACGATTGATGTCCTCATACCGGTTCCCCTCCATCCCCAACGGTTACGAGAACGCGAATATAACCAATCGCTTCTGTTAGCGCATGGCCTGAGTCAACATCTTCAGATCCCGTTGCTCTTATCGTGTCTTCTCCGGATCAGGGCGACGGTGCCGCAAACGTCACTCTCGAGAAAAGAACGACTCACGAATTTACACCGGGCATTTGCCGTAGACGATGCCTCTCGTATCAAAAGCCAACGCATCCTCTTAATCGACGATGTGTTCACGACCGGAACGACCCTTCATGAATGTGCCAAAACTCTTCGAAAAGCCGGCTCAGGTCCCGTCTATGGGTTGACACTCGGTCGAATGGTCTAAGGTACAATCACCCTCTTCCCAAATCGTCAGTTTTGGGGTATATAGGTTTGACATCTTGAGTGCAGGAGGCCTCACCCCATGCCCGTCTATGAATATCGCTGTGAAGACTGCGACAAACGCAGCACCTATTTAATTCTTCAAGGTCACGCGTCTACGCTGTCTTGCAAACATTGCAAAAGCCAACAATTAGAACGCATCATGTCCCGCTTTGCGTCCCCCAAATCCGAAGAAGCTCGCATGGAAGCTCTCGCCGATCCCGGCAACTTTGGGGACGTCGACGAAAACGATCCTAAGAGCATAGCCCGCTTCATGAAAAAGATGGGCAAGGAAATGGGTGAAGACATGGGAGAAGATTTTGATGAAGCCATGGAGTCGATGGGAGAAGGTGGCATGGAAGAAGACAACATGAGTCTTCCCGACATGTACTAAGGATTCGTCACATACATCGTGACGATGTTCGATAAAAATTTGGCGGCTGGACAAACATCTCAGCCAAAATTTCTCGCGACATTTCCGCACCTACTACAGACAGTGTTGCCTTGAAATGGAACACCCAAGCCACACCACACGACTTGACTTTTCTCCATCTTTGGGTAAGCTACACATTACTTCCAAACACAGCAGACTAGGGAAATTCGCCACCAAACCATGAGCATGTTTGCCGGACAATACTACTGCAAGATTGACGAAAAAGGTCGCTTCGTGGTGCCTACCCATATCAGGGAAGACATCGAAGCCAACGGGAATAGTCTCATGTTCTTGAAAAGCCAAGATATGCCTGTTTTGGCCTATACCAAACCGGAATGGGACAACCGCCTTCAAGAAGCCAAAGACACGTTAGACGAAGACCAACGCCGGCTCTTCATGTATCACATGGTCTCGGAAGCCACACCATCGGAAATGGATCGCGCCGGTCGCATTCTCATTCCCAGTCGATTACGCAAACTCATTCCGGTAGATGAGGATCAAGAAGTCGTTATCGTCGGCATGTTCCATCGCTTAGAAGTCTGGAATCCTTCCGAATGGCGCCTCTACGCTCGCAAAAACGAAGAAGCCTACGAACAAAACCTAGGCAAAATTCAGGGCATTCTGTAAGCCCTGACCACACCATCTCCTCCGCACCGTCTGTCCGGCATCGTTTTGAAATTGAACCGAGGTGAACGTTGAGATCCATTCGAATTCGCTCCTTGCCCCAGCTCCAGCAAACCAGAGGAAAAGGGGGCTTAGTGCTGCTCTCACGCCACCCGCAACGCGCCAAAACTAGAGCCAGCACCCAAGATTGGAGCAATCTGGGTGGTGATACGCTCAATCCCCATGAACTCTTTGTTGTCTTACCCTTGCCTCCCAGCATCAATCATCAATATGCCACAGTGAACGGCCGTCGGGTTCTCTCCTCCATTGGCCGCCACTACAAAAGCGCGGTGGGTAGCCACCTCTCGGCCATCCTCCACCAATCTCCTCACCGGGCTGATTTTTTTGAAGGCCTAGGAAGCCATGCGGTCACGCTTTCCATCCAGTTTTATTTCAAAACCGCGCTCCGGAGAGATTTGGATGGCGGACTCAAAATCGCCCAAGATGCCATTTGCCAAGCCATCAGCCTCAACGACAACCGCATCACCGAAATTCATCTGCACAAGGATTCAGACGCCGCCCGCCCCAGAATAGAATGCACTCTCACCCTTCACCACCCACTTGCGACCAAACCCACAACTACCCGGCATCGACTGACCGCCGTCCCCACGACACATCGATAACCCTCCGTAAAAGAATCCTCGGTCTTGCAAGAAATTTGAGCCACCCTCCCAGGAGGCAGGATTCGAATCAGCAGGATATCCTGTATCTTCGCCTTGCTCGCGGGCATGCCTTCACGCCAAATTGACTGTTTGGGGGAGGAGCACCCTATGAGCGAAACAAGTTGGGCAGATAGGCTATTCGGTGCGAAAGGCGGGGAACCCGTTTGGGTCGAAGCTGGTCAACGAATATTTTTCCCAGTTGGACTGCAACAAAATGGCGAACGTTTATCTTGAGACGACGGCGCGGGAAAGGGAGTGGAGCACGACAGTCAGCGGGTGCTTGATCTTGCGTTTGGGTTGGTTGGTCAGAGTAGGAAAATGGAAGCCTATTTTGTGGCCCATGCGATGTCGGACAAGTCCCGGCAACCAAATGCTATCGCCAAGGTAATGGAGTTTGACGGACACTCTGGCATCCACCGAGACTGGCGGCACTTGGTCTTTTGAAAATTCAACGAGCATGCCCTGAGCACTGACATTAATGACTCGGCCTTTACACACGGTGCCCTGTCCACAGCGAATCACCACCGGCAAGATTTGCTGTGGGGTGACTGAGAGGCGTCTAACGATTCGCCGGTCTTTCAAAGTCACAGGAACAGGTCGGCGGGAATCTGTTTCAAGGAGAGTGGCGTTTCGCATGATTAGGAATCCAGGGCTGCCGTCTCCAGCGCTTCAAAGACCTTCCAGGCTTCATCTTCGCTTTGAAAAATGGGAATCCATTCATGGATTTCCGTCAGTTCTAAAATATCTCGTACAAATCCCATGGGCGCAATGATACCCAGCTTCCCCCCAATCCGCTGAAAGCGCCGCTGGGCGAGCACCAGCCATCCCAAGGCCGCGCTATCAATGAACGACACGGCGACCATATTGAGCACCACAAATCGATACCCTTGCGTGATGGCATGGTCGATCCGCCATTTAAAATCTTGCCGGGCATGCTGGTCAAAACGCCCCACAAACGTTTCGACTAGCGTATGTTCACTCAGGCTGCGCTCGGATACGACCATATATCTATCCCCCATTCAATTTGTACGTTTCCCCTCTCTATCGGCCTCAAGAGGAGAACTCTTAACCGATTCAGAAGCCCAAGGAGACGGATTTGCTCAACACAACAATGAAGAGATTAGGGATGGGGGGAGAGGCGAATGAGCAGATCATCGATATATTGAAATGGAGCATGCTGCCCCGGGTGGCTGGTAAAGGGCCTGGTGATACGCAGGCGAATGGCATGAACGCCAGCGTTGACCTGGTGGGAGGCTTTCAAATGATGCCGGAGAATCCCATGATTATCGATGGGCCCCATATCATGACTGGCGATCACGTGATCATCCACGATCCACTCAAACAGGCCGCCGGCTAAATTACGCTTATCTTTGGGTGACTGATAGGTCACGGCGACATGTGCGAAAAGTTCCAATTTTCCCGTTTCGGTCGTGATCTGAACAACCATCCCTCCACCTTGCTCGGGTTCGTTCTCCGGGTCATATCCTACTTGCCCCACTTTGAATTGAAGGGCCTTTGACCCTTGGCCGTCTTGTGCCGTTTCAAACAAAACAATAGTGGGCCACCCAGC
>JAQBGS010000058.1:0-2598 GCA_032128535.1 Nitrospirota bacterium | reverse complement strand
GGTTTTGTAATTCTGGAAGGCGGCAGGGACGGAGATTTCGAAGTAGAGGAGGCTGCCAATATACCGCAAGAAATTTCTCTTGCGCTCGCAAATGGTGAAACTGTGATTAATGTTGGCGAGTACTTCCCATGGAACGATTTCAAAGTAGGCTTCCGGCGTGGTGTTCAGGCTAAATTCGGTCAGCATGGCCGAAAAAAAGGATGAATGTTTTCTTGCCAATTTCCCTCCACCGTACTCCTCGAGCAGAATTTTGGTAAGCATCGCCTGGACCTCGTTACCAACCCCGCCAATCACTCGTGACAATTGGCTGGCTTCCACCAAGCCATCCAGAGAGGCGATGGCTAACAATCGACGGTACCCGGTCGCCGACATGTCGTTGCGAAAGAAAAGGCCAGTCGACGATGGTTCTGGATCAAGATCTTCAGTCGTGCGTTCCCGAAGTGCGGTTTCAATGTCTAAGCCCTTCAAGGCTCGAGTATCGACATTCTGAATCTCCCAGTTTTGCCAAGCGGTATCAATCTTCGTCCGCACGGAAAAGAGGAACGCTGAATCTTCATTGGTATAATTTTCAAGATCGTCATACCAGAATAGCTTTAATCGGTTGATTCGATACAGAATCCGTTGAAGGAAGAGGTGTGCGTTGGGAGACGTGGACTGGTCCTCGTAGGCTTCCAATAGGGCCAGGCCCAGAACATGCTCGAACAGTTCCAGGCACTCGGGTGTGTTGGACACATACTGGTCGAGATCGGCATGCTGAAGAAGTTGTGTAAACGCCTCTTCGGCTTCGCGATAATCGATATCCGCAAGGGTGTGGCAAGAAGAAACGTTCATTAGGGGAGGATAAAAAAATGAAAAGAATGTATAAAGGATATGACAGAGCATCCTAACAAGCTCGTTCAGGGTGAGCAAACCCTTCACTATGTTAAATGAGGGAAAAGGAGACCCATGTCATTTGACTATCACAATTTGCGATCGGGAATCGCAACCGCATCGTCCGATGCCCAGTTCGCTCAAGCCGTGCTTGACGGACTATCGAGAGAACCGAAACGTTTGCCCTCGTGGTTGATATATGATGATCGGGGTAGTGAAATCTTCACCGAGATCACCCAACTGGCTGGGTACCATCCAGCTCAAAGTGAAGCTGAGATATTCCAGAAGCACAAACAGACCGTCACTGATATGCTGGCGAAGGAGGAATTCCGAGTGATTGAGCTGGGCGCGGGAGATGGGGGGAAAACTCACATTCTTCTTGAGCACTTCATCCAGAGTCAGCTGACATTCGAGTATGTCCCGATCGATATTTCCGAGGGTGCCATCAAGAATCTTGTGGCTGTTCTGGAGTCGCGATATTCGCAGAGCACCATGTCAGTCCTAGGGTTGGCTGCCGATTATTTTGATGGACTTCAAGCGATTCAAGAACGTCCTAATCTACGAAACATTGTGCTCTTTCTGGGTTCGACCATCGGGAATATGGATTTGCCTGCAGCCGAGCTGTTTGTTCGGAAATTGCGGGAATCTCTAAACGATGGGGACTACCTCATGATCGGTTTCGATCTCATGAAGCACCCGAAGACGTTGTATTCAGCCTACAATGATTCAAGAGGAGTGTTCGAACGATTCAACCTTCATCTGCTTGATGTTCTGAATCGAAAGCTGGGAGCGAATTTTGAGAAAGATGATTATGTCCAACAGGGGCACTACAATCCGAGAACACATGCAGTCGAGAGCTACATTTACAGTACCCGAGAGCAGGTGGTGTTCCTTGAAGTATTGAAAAGGGAGTTTTCCTTCGGGGCATGGGAATCGATGCAAACCGAGCATTCCTATAAGTACACCCAATCAGAAATCGAAGGGTTGGCTGAAAAAAGTGGGTGGCAGGTCGTGAAGCACCTATTTGATGCCCAGGACCACTTCGTGGATTCGGTCTGGGAGGTGAAGAAATAGTTTGCCAGGTTGTTTTCCTTAAATCCGGCAGTTCAAGACTGTGTTGAGGCTTGCGGGTGGGTAGGGGCTAACAACAAAAGAACATTGGCGGACCATGCCCGCCTTACCAGGGAACATCAATGAATAGGGTTGGGCAGGCCCACCGCATCGTCTTATTGATGGTGGCCGCAAATTCTCATGCAGTCGGTGACCTAGGGTTGGTTCTAGGAAACGCCTGGGAAGAAATTGGCGGCTGAAGCGGAATGAAAATACGAAAGGTGGTCCCTTGACCGGGTTCGCTTTCAACACTGATGCGGCCTCCATGGCTCTTGATCACACCCTTCACGATTTCGAGGCCAAGCCCTATCCCCTTGGTCTTTTGACCCATCGGCTTGTCCGTGGATAGGGCTTCTTGAATATGAGCCGGCATTCCACGACCCGTATCAGTCACATCAATACCTAATCCTGCTCCGCTTTCGTCATAGGTCCCCTTTAGGGTGATTGTCCCGCCTTTCGGCACTTCTGGGATGGCATTATTGACCAGGTTATAAAAGGCAATGAAGAGTCGCCGTTCATCTCCCTGAATGGGGGGTAATCGTTCAAGGTTTTCATTGATGATGGTAAGATCTTTTTCTTGGGAAAGAAGACCCAGGGTTTTGATCACTTCATTCGCAA
>JAQBGS010000057.1:0-12440 GCA_032128535.1 Nitrospirota bacterium | reverse complement strand
AACGATGTGTGGGCCCGACTGGCCCTGAAGGGACCGCTGATTGGGTAATGATTGGCGTGGGGCTAAGAGGATCCACTATAAGAATTTCATCTTTCTGCGAGGGAATAATGTCATTAACAACACACTCACGCTATCAGGCCTGATTCTAACATGACATCCTGAAAAATCATTGAAGTCCACAAATGCACAATTGAGCTGTTAAAATAACCATGCTCATGACTCAGCCGACTCCAATACACCACCCGTCAGCTCCCCCTCCACATCAACCAGCCTGGAGCAAAAAAGATCTGGAGCAACTTGCCCAAGCGATAGCCCAGCTACTTGATAACTCGCTGACGATTCCAGGAACTTCGATTAAAATTGGCCTGGATCCGCTCATTGGCCTGATTCCAGGAATAGGCGATCTTATCAGCAATGCGATTGGATCCTCTCTCCTCTTTTTAGCCACAAAAGCCGGAGTGCCTCGAATCGTCATTTTTAGAATGTCGTTCAATATCATCATCAATATGGCCATTGGAGCCATTCCAGGTATCGGTGATCTCTTTTCAATCTGGTTTAAAAGTAACCTACAAAACGCCCAGTTGCTACATCGGCATTGCCAAACGAAAGCCCCGGTTACCACTCTGAGCGATTGGCTCTATGTCGGGAGTCTCGTCCTGAGCATGCTCCTCGCACTGGGACTCGCCTTGGGACTTATCTTTTGGCTGGGGTCTATGGTCCTCGGACTCATGGGCCTCCCAAACGCATAACGATAGTAAGACCAGCTCACCACAGACCTCTTCACAATAATCGTCTACCCACCGTATCCGCAAACTGACGGCCTTTGACCGTCAATGCGACATGCTCAGGGGTTTGCATGAGGTAGCCTTCTTCTAACAGGGAAGCGAGTGAAGTCGCCCAGGCGTGATCATGTGTGTTTTTTGTAATCCAATCCATTGGCACACCGTCCAACAATCGCAACCCAAATACGACCCGCTCCCTCTCTTGTTGGATAATCGACAAGGATTCTCGTTCATCAACAGGTAACTCGCCACCTTCAAGCCGCCGACAATAGTGCTCAAGATTAGCGACATTCCCAAAACGACATCCGGACACATAGGATTGAGCACTAGGACCCAGACCCACAACGTCTTGGCCCTGCCAATAACGCCGATTATGTCGGCATTGAAAACCGGGCTTCGCCCAATTGGAAATTTCATATTGGGAAAACCCCGAAACCTCTAATTGCTCGGTCGCCTGAAGCTGGAATTCTCTTTCTCTATCCGTCTCCATCAAAACCAGCTCACCACGGCGAAAGGCTAAATCAAATCGAGTCCCTTCTTCCACCGAAAGGGCATAACAAGAAAGATGCACGGGTTCCCAATCACATGCTAGTCGGAGGGTTCGGCCCCACGAGGAAGGGCTTTGGCCAGGAATCCCATACATCACATCCATATTAAAATTGGTGAAACCGGCCGACTTGACCAGTCGGATCCCTGCTGCCGCCTCCTCAATCGTACTGGAAAGACCTAAGCGGATCCGTTCTTCCTGGTCAAACGTTTGAATTCCCATGCTCAACCGAGTGACTCCAGCTTCAAGCAGGGCATCCAGATATTCACCCGTCAAGGATTCCGGGGTGGCTTCGACGGTCACTTCACAATCAGGCGCCAAAGAAAAATGCCTCGCCACCCTCGCCAGCACAGAGGATAATTGTGTCGGAGATAAAGCCGTTGGCGTACCACCACCGACATAGACGGTCGAGACACCATGGTCAGCAAGATCAGGTTGCCCACCATAAAGCCCGAGTTCGATTTCAAGTGCACCAAGAAATCGCTCAATACGCTTCTCCTCCTGCATCACCAAGTAGAATGCACAAAAATGACATCGCTTTACGCAAAATGGCACATGCAAATACAGCCCCACGTTGGAGTCCCAGGTACCTGCCTCACGATGAGGAGTTTTCTTCGTGATATTTTTCACTCCAGTAATAATCCCTCAAAACATATATCGAAAATCCATACCATGACCTTACACCTTACGCGTTTTCAGAATGCCGTTCGCGATAAATGGCTCCCGCACCTTTTCTTTTCAACAAGTCCATGACCTCTTTCACCATGGCTCGATTACCACAGACATATGCCGCCGAATCTTCAACAGTTGTCAGTTCTTGGAGAAGATCGGTGACTCTTCCCTTGTTTCCTTTCCAAGCTGAACTAGGTTGTGACAGCGTCAGGACATACGAAAAATTCTCATGCCGAGATTTCCATGCTTCTAGCTCCTGGAGATAATACCTATCAGACTCACTTCTTAACCCCCATAATAACGTCATTGTTTGAAAACACGACTCAGCTAAAAGCGTCGCCATCATTGACCATAACGGGGCAATCCCGGTTCCCGTTCCAATAAATAACAATGTTCTTTCAGGCTCATGTTGCAGCATGAATGATCCATGGGGTCCCGATACCTGAAGTTCAGCACCTAGCTCATTCTCCAATAAAAAGGTCGAACCCTTCCCCCGATCTTGACTATTCAACAATAGGACCAGCTGTCTGGAAGAACGCGGAGGAGATGCAAGGGAGAAATATCGGAGGAGGGACGAACCCGAACCTGTATCGGGCACCGTCACCGCAATGGCTTGACCAGGCCGAAAAACCAACTCTGAAGGCTCTAGCATCTCTAGAGTCATTTCCCGAATATCTGGGGTCAAATGTCGAATTTGCTGAATTTTTGCTCGAAAGGGAAGACCCGACATGAAAAAGAATGTAGTGAATCTCCAGCCTTCTGGCAAGAGAAAATTTCCGGGAACCCCAGAGTGGGCTAGAGAATTCTTTTCGCCTAACTTCTTACTCCTGGCTCCCTACTGACCACTGTCTCATTTTTCATTTTCCGCCCCCAAAAATCTATGGCAGGTACAACCTTCAGGAAGGTCATACCTGCCATAGTAGACAGCAAGCAATCAGCAAGAGTTATTTGACTTCTATCTGAATCGTCCGAGGCTTCGCCTTTTCTTGCTTGGGAATCGTGATCGTCAGGACACCCTTATCATACGTAGCTTTCGCCTCATCTGGATTCACCGTACTCGGGAGCGAAAAACTTCTGAAGAATTTTCCATACTGGGCTTCTCGGAAATGATACCCATCTTTGGATTTTTCAGTTTCGGCTTTTCGCTCACCACGAAGCTGCAGCGTTTGCTCCTTCACGGATAACTCCACATCGTTCAAATCAATGCCCGGCAGTTGAGCTTCTATGGACAAATGATCCTTATCCTCATAGACATTGACCTGCGGCTGCCAAGCCAGCACTTCTGCATTTCGATCATCCCATATGGGGCGAATCCCAAACGGCTGATCAAATAACCCATTCACGGTTCGTTCTAATTCAGCATATGGATTCCATTTGACTAACATAGTGAATTCCCTCCTTCTTGATGATGGTCATCAACCCGTTACATTACCTTCACTCACCCAGCTGGGAAGGGTGTGTCATTGTTGATATTCAGATAAGCAGGAAAGGAAAAAAGTCAAGAAGCGTGAGGAGAAAAACGCGTCAGAAAAGGATTCGACATAAGCCCACTTATGAACCAAACTCTCCAGCTAAATCCAGAAAAAAGGCATAAATCATCGCCGTTTCCTCATATCGTTTGAAACGCCCTGAGGCGCCACTATGCCCAGCTTCCATATTGGTTTTGAGCAGAAGTCGGCGATCATCAGTTTTGAGTGCGCGCAGCTTCGCCACCCATTTGGCAGGCTCCCAATATTGGACTTGTGAATCATGCAAGCCTGCCGTCACGAGCAAATGTGGATAGGCTTTGGCTGCAACATTGTCATACGGAGAATAGGACAGCATATAGTCATAATAATTTTGCTCGGTAGGGTTACCCCACTCATCATATTCTCCCGTGGTCAACGGAATATCCGGATCTAACATGGTCGTGACCACATCGACAAACGGCACTTGCGCGACCATGCCATGAAACAAATCTGGCCGCATATTCATCACCGCCCCCATTAAAAGCCCCCCTGCACTCCCGCCCATCGCATAAAGTTTTCGTGAATCTGCGTAGCCTTGTTGAATAAGAAATTCTGCACAGGCAATGAAATCAGTAAACGAATTTTTCTTGTGAAACAGCTTTCCGTTCTCATACCACTGCCGTCCTAACTCCTCACCTCCGCGAATATGAGCCAAGGCGTAGACAAATCCGCGATCCAGTAAACTGACAAGTGCGGAACTAAAGCTGGCATCCATACTGGCTCCATATGACCCATAGCCATAGAGCAACAGCGGATGCGACCCATTTGGCGAAAACCCTTTCCGATACACTAACGAAATAGGAATACGAGTCCCATCGGCTGCCGACGCAAAGAGCCGTTCCGTCTGGTAATGACTGATCTGGAAATCCCCAAGAACCTCCTCTTGCTTGAGAAACACTTTTTCGCGGGTCTCAATATGATAATCATAGATCGTCATGGGTGTCGTCATCGAGGTATAACCAAACCTCAGATAGTGCGTATCGATTTCATAGTTATCTCCCAAGGAAGCGAAATATGCGGGCTCGCCAAAATCTAGCTCGTGTTCTTGCCCCCCAGTATTCTGAATAATTCGCAGATGAATGAGTCCGTCTTTGCGTTCCTCGACAACCAAGTATTCACGAAATAATTCAAACCCCTCAAAGAACACATCTGGACGATGGGGAATAACTTCCTGCCATTGTGTTTTTTCAGTGGCCTTCACCCCAGTCTTCAACAATCGAAAATTTTTGGCCTGATCATTGGTGCGAATGAAGAAATACTCTCCAAGGTGATCCACATCGTATTCATGCCCTCGCTCACGCGGGTGAAAGACTTGGAAGGTTCCTCCAGGTGTATCCGCATTCAAATAGAGATACTCACTGCTCACGGTTTGATGTAATCCAATCAGGAGAAACTGTTTGGATTTGGATTTGGCCACAAAGGCTGAAAAGGCCTCATCGGCTTCCTCATACACCAATTCATCTTGAGCAGAATCCTGGCCCAATACATGCCGATAGATTCGGTAGGAACGTAAAGTTTCAGGATCTTGTCTAGCATACAAGAGCGTTCGATTATCATTGCCCCATTCCATATTCCCCGTCACGGAATGAATCACATCCGACAACATTTCACCGGTGGCAAGATTTTTAAACCCAAGGGAATAGATCCGACGTCCTTGTGTATCGAGGGCAAAGGCCACAATATCTTGTCCTGAACTGATCATCCAATTCCCCAAAGCAAAGTACTCATGGCCTTGAGCCAGTTCATTCCCATCGATCATGATTTCTTCTGGGCTACTTAACGAGCCTTTTTTCCGGCAGTAGAGAGCATATTCCTTTCCCTCTTCATAACGAATGTAATAGACATAATCTCCTTGCTTGAAGGGGACGGATAAGTCGGTTGGCTTGATGCGACCTTTGATTTCTTCGAATAACATGTGCTCTAGCTCAGCAGTATGTTCACGCAGCGCTGTTGCATAGTCATTTTCTTTCTGCAAATACGCGAGGACTTCAGGGTTGGTTCGATCATTGAGCCAATAGTAATGATCAACCCGAACCTGGTCGTGTTGCTCCAAGCGATGGGGAATTGATTTCGCCTGAGGAGGCTCAGGAACGACAGAAGGTGCATGGGATGAACGCGTGGTCATGAAAGTGTCCTTATGATATTTGTCAGGATCAGGTTGGAAAGTTAGGCATCATCAAAGTTTTGAGGCGCTTGACGAGTACGTTTGGTTTGAGTCCGTTGCTTTTTGCCTTCCAACCGTCGTTCTCGAACGCGAGTCGGTACGCGGGTTGGAATGCGATATTTCATTGGTTGCAACGCCTTCTGTAGCAATTCAACGAATCGATCGATTAACTCTGCACGATTGGCAGCCTGCGATCGGTGCCTTTGAGCTTGCATGCGCAGGATCCCCTGTTTGTTAATCCGTTGGGCCAAGGCTCCAACTATTCGTCGTTTTTGGTACGAGGTAAACGCCGAGGAAAGATGGAGATCAAACTCCAAAATCGCCCGACTGTTCACCTTATTCACATTCTGACCCCCAGGCCCAGTGCTTCGAGCAGCAGAAAACTGAACTTCAGCATCTGGAATAGACGTGGAAGCATTAATGACAATCGGCACGGGATAGCCCTCTCTCCTATTCTCTCATCGGCGGAAACGTTTTAGGGGGAAAGGCCAAATTTTGACAGAAACCCCTTTCATTCACATATTTCCCTGATTCCACGGGGAGGATTCATCCAACCACCCCTACCCTGCAGTGTAAACCTAACAAAATCGATGGCACAATTTTTTACCTCCTCACACGTAAGATGTAATACCTAATAAACGACAAAAGCAGGAGCGACAGCACTCCTGCTTTTGTCCCAATAACCCTATATTTTCAATTAGATCTGACTATTGTCTCAATAAAAAACAGTATTTTTACCTAGGGTTTTATAATCTAAAACCCTATTGCATTCACTGTATTTCAGCGAGCATCGCCTTGACGTGAGATTCTTTGAGCTTCTTCAACGCCACCACTTCGATTTGCCGAATGCGTTCACGTGTCACCGACATTGATCGCCCGACTTGTTCCAGAGTCCAAGGTTCATCTCCTCCAATTCCAAATCTCAATCGAACGACTTGCTCTTCTCGAGGATTGAGCACCTGAAATATTTTCGCCAGCCATTGGGCATTGGATTTACGGGAAACCTCTTCGTCTGGAGCAGAACAGTCAAGGTCAGGAATCAACTCACCCAACTCCGTTTCTCCATCTACCGACGGAGCATCCAAGGAGATGGGCTCTTGAAAAGCTTCGAGCGTTTCCTTGACTCGATCGCCACTCATATCAAGAGCCTGACCAATTTCTTCGAACGTAGGCTCTCGGTCATATTGCTGTGCAAGCCGTTGCGCCATTTTAGCAATTTTTGTCGAAGCCTCATTGGTATGGACCGGCACACGAATCGTTCGACTCTGATCCGCAATGGCCCGGGTAATCCCTTGTCGAATCCACCACGTGGCATAGGTGCTGAATTTGAACCCTCGGGTATAATCAAATCGCTCAGCCCCTTTCATTAAACCAATATTGCCCTCCTGAACAAGGTCTAAAAAGTTTAGCCCACGTCCAAGGTATCGCTTGGCCACATTCACGACAAGACGAAGATTGCGTTGAACCAGTTCGTCCTTCGGCTCTTCAATCTCCACACGGATGCGTTCAATCGAATGAGATAATTCGACAGCCTGTTGGCTCATTTTTCGTCCGGCTTTTCCCTTTGAGGCAGCGACGAATTGTAAGGTCCGCACACATTCTAAGATTTCATCGATAACCGGGGACGAGAAACCTTTCAATTCTAGGAACTTCTGTAATTGCTCTTGAACCAGCTCGACTTCCTGATTTTTCCTCAGCTTGCCAGACAAAACCAGTCCCTGGTTGGCTAAGGTTCGGAGCTGAGTTGTCCCTTCATAGAGGCGAATCCCCAGCTTCATCTCTTCATCCGCATGGAGCAACGGACGAGATCGAAACCCTCGAAAATACATGGTTTCCAAATTCACCGACCCAGGATCGGGAGTCAGTTTTTCCTGTTCATCATGTTCCCAACCCTCATGGCTCTGTTTTGACGATGTCCGAGACGACAAAGCCGCACGCTTCATCACCCGCCGTTTCTTTAAATAGGGTGCATGATTGTTCTGTGCCAGATTCAATGTTGGAATAATCTGAAGTGTGGTCATAGCAACCCCCTTTTCAAGAATGGCAATCGTGTCACTACCCGTTCGTTCATACAGGTATAGATGTACCACCCCCATATGAAAGGGGAATTAAGAGAACATTAAAATTTTTTAATGGAAGAAAGAGCCAGAGGAGAGAAAACGTCAGGCAGGTACTGCAACCAACGGAAGGAATACCGTAAAACACGATCCGCCATGAACGGCACTCTGCAGTTCAATGGTTCCATGATGAACCTCAACAATCCACTTGCAAATCGCCAGCCCCAACCCTGTCCCCTTGGCCGCATGCGCACGCGCGTCATCTGTTCGGTAAAACCGATCGAATACACGCGTGTGGTTCTCTGGAGCAATCCCAATGCCGTGGTCTTGAACCATAATTTTGGCCTGGTCTCCAACGACGGCTAAAGCCAGCTCCACTGTTTGTCCTTCTTGAGAATACTTCACCGCGTTATCCACTAGATTTAATAAGAGCTCTCGCAATCGCAAATCATCCCCTTCCACGACAACGGGCTCGATTTTTGTGAGCACGGTCTGAACCTGGCGTTCTTTGCCTAACAAGTTGGCCTGTTGGTGGATTTCCCGAAACAAGTCATCGAGTTGTACAGGAAACATTTTCAATTTAATTTCTCCAAGATCCGCTCGCGAGAGAAAAAGTAATTCATCCACAATGCGGCTCATGCGGTCGATCTCTTCTAAGTTACTTTCCAAGACCGCACGGTAATCTTCCGCTTGACGAGGACGACGCAACGCCAGCTCCGTCTCGCCTTTGGTAATAGTCAGCGGCGTTCGCAACTCATGTGAGGCGTCGGCACTAAATTGCCGTATTTGCTTAAACGAGACTTCTAAACGCCCAATCATGTCGTTAAACGTAGAGGCTAATTGCCCAATTTCATCATTAGAATGGGGCGTCAATATTCGTTGACTCCAATCACCAGCGGTTATTCGACGCGCAGCTTGGGTAATGGCATGAACGGGACGTAGTGCCCGACCTGATAAAAACCATCCCCCCATTAGCGACACGAGTAAGGCTAAGGGGGACGCAATATACAGCCCGACCAATAATCGACGTAACATGCGATCAGTTAATTGTAAGGACGTGCCCACACGCAAAATATTCACGAGTTGCTCGCCCTGACGAATAGGCACAGATAGCAATCGAAGCGAAACGCCTTTCTTGAATTGAACGGACTCGAAAGTGGATTCCCCACGCAGTGAAGCCTGAAAAGCGGTTTGACTCAATGGAATTTCCCGACTTTGAATATTCGAAGATTGAATCGTGACCTGTCCTGCGGGGCCAAAAATTTGAAAAAATTTATCGAGCAAGGCCAGTTCAGGAAAATCTTGAGAAAGATCTTCAAAAATGAGGAAGGGACCAAATCGATGTTCCCCCAACGTCCTGATCGCTACCGCAGCCGCATCATCTAACGACGCGTCTACTTGTTCCCGAAGCGCCCGAGACATCACCAAATACAAGGCGACGGCAAAAAGAAGAAGAATCAGAGCTAGCGCGGAGCCATACCAGAGGGTGAGTCGAACTCGGATCGAGGCGTTATTCACCCATCTGACCTCATCATATATCCGCTCCCCCTGATGGTTTGAATTAAGCTGCGTTCACGGCCTTTATCGATTTTATTCCGCAGATAACTAATATACACATCGATCACATTCGTGAAAGTATCAAAATCTAAATCCCAGACATGTTCTGCAATCATCGAACGTGTCAACACACGCCCGGCATTTCGCATCAAATATTCCAGGAGTGCATATTCTTTGGTGGTGAATTCCAAGCGTTGGTCTCCACGGGTCACCTCTCGAGTCACGGGATTGAGAACCACGTCCTCCACCTGTAAGATCCCAGAGGGGGCGCCCCCAGCACGCCGAAGCAAAGCCCGAGCCCTGGCCAGTAATTCTTCAATGGCAAACGGCTTCGTCAAATAATCATCAGCACCGGCATCAAGCCCTTTCACGCGTTGATCCACCTCTGAACGAGCCGTCAAAATCATCACCGGGGCTTTCACGCCAGCGGCACGCGCCCGTTTCAACACTTCCACGCCGGGCAAACCCGGCAGCATTAAGTCTAAGATAATCAGATCGTAATTAATCGTTTGCGCCCAATCCAACCCACTAGCCCCGTCAATACAGACATCAACGGCATAACTTTCTTCTTCCAAGGCACGTCGAATAAAAGACGCGACTTTCGGTTCATCTTCAACAACGAGAATACGCATACTACAAAAATTCTACCATCTAGAGATAAGAAGGGAGAAGGGCAAATGTCACCTGAGGCGCGAAAGCCTCATTACCTGTGACTCTTTAGGATATTTAGTATAGACCTACAACAAGTCATCACTTAATAAAAAAGGCCTCATCACCTAAATGACGAGGCCTTTTTTATTCTTCTTCTGAATTACTCTTGATTACAGATGATCAACCAAGCTCCGTAGTTTGTGACTACAACTTGGATGCCGAAGCTTCTTCAAGGCTTTAGCTTCAATCTGACGAATCCGTTCACGTGTCACATCAAAATCCTGACCAATTTCTTCCAATGTATGATCAGTGCTATCACCAATCCCAAATCGTTTTCGAATGACCGTCTCTTCCCGTGGAGTCAGGACTCCTAAAGCATTGGCAATTTGCCGTTGCAAATCATATCGATTCGCCGCATCCATGGGTGAGACCGCATTTTTATCTTCAATCAAATCTCCCAATTGACTATCTTCTTTCTCACCAATCGGGGTTTCAAGCGAAATAGTCCCCTTGGAAATATCCAACATCATACGAACTTTTTCTGGCGTCAACCCCATTCGTTCGGCAATTTCTTCGGGAGTCGGTTCACGTCCTAATTGCTGCACTAATTGTCTGGCAGTCCGTGCAAGCTTGGTATTGGCCTCAATCATATGTACAGGAATTCTGATCGTCCTCGCCTGATCGGCTATGGCCCGAGTCACCCCTTGTCGAATCCACCAGGTGGCATACGTACTAAATTTATACCCTCGTTGGTATTCAAATTTATCCACAGCACGCATTAAGCCAATATTGCCTTCCTGGATTAAATCAATAAATTGCAATCCTCGGTTCGTATATTTTCGGGCAATACTGACAACCAACCGCAGGTTGGCTTCAATCAACTTGGCTTTGCCCCGTTTTACCTTTTCTTCGGCATCGCCTAAGATAACCAAACGTGATTTAAACTCTTCGACCGGCATCGCCAAGACATCATGCTGAATATTGTGGATAGCTTCTTTGGCCCCTTGAATCTCATTTTTGAGTCGTTCAATTTCTTCAGGAGTCAATTGAGACTTCCGTCGGCTGGTTCCTTTTATAACGGCCTTCGATTTCTTTCCAATCACCTGAATGCCATCTTGTCCGGCAAAACCCAGCTTTTTCGTATTCCGGGAAATCACCTGATCAGCCGAGCGAAGATCCTGGCCTAAATCCTTCACCCGCCTCAACATGGCATCCTTGACCCGTTGATGCAGATTTAATGATTCAATTTGATCGACGAATTGCTCGGTCACAGCCTTGAGCCGTTTATCAATGTGAGCTTGCTTGGTTTTGACCGTTCCTTCCTCGCGATTTTGAATATAGAGAGAAAGAAGATTCCGCCCCAGCTTCCGAACAGTCGACAAGCTTTCAAGGGTCCGAACCCGAAGCTCTTCATCTTCTTGCTCAACCGCCATCGGTTCTTCTTCGGAGTCCTCCTCCTCCAACGTTTCTTGTAATAACACAATATCCCGCACTCGAATCTCTTCTTGTTTCAATTGATCATGCAGCAAATCAAGGTGCTGAATGTTCACCGGCATGCCATAAACTGAACAGGCCAAATCCCTCTTACCTTCTTCAATATGCTTGGCAAGTTCAATTTCACCTTCACGTGTGAGGAGAGGCACGCGACCCATTTCCTTCAAGTACAATCGTACTGGATCATCAATACGAGTCGGTTCTCCAGGAGTGAGATCAATATCTAAAGTGGAATCAGGTTCATCGTCCGACTCATCAGCATCTTCAACGCCTGTACTCTTTTTAAGAGAAGCCAGTTGCAACACCGTCCGTTTGGCAGGATCGATGACTTGGATGCTCGCCTCATGTAACGCACCCATAATCGCATGTAATTGTTCAGACGTGATTTGATCGGCAGGCAGGACGTGCGTCAATTCTTTCAAGGTGATGTGCCCCTTCGGCCGGCCAACCTCAATCAACCGCTGAATCACCTCTACCAATGTGGTCGTTTTTCCCATTCGTGGCTCCTTAAGAATTTAATAAGGCATTTCAATCATAACACTTTTTCGAAGACCGCATACGCAATCAATAGGACTCCTGTTTATGAGAACCGATTGCTCCTCGCTCATTGACTTCGTCGGTCTACGGGTAAAGGGAAAAATGTACTACCTCTACCGAATAAAAGTCTTTCCTGAAAATGTCATAAAAAAGCTACGTGATTCGCAGTAAACGCGAAACCAGAAATTAGAGCTATTGTTTAAGAAATGTAAAAGAATAGTGAAAAGGCGAAATTTGAAACCACTTTACGAAAAAAAATGAGATAAAGTAAAGGGACTCTAGAGTCATCCTGAAAAATCACCTCGCCAAAAAAATTAGGTATTTTACCCTATATTATTCGATTTTTCCATCATGGATTTTCCATTGATAAAATGCCATAACTAATTGTATTTATGGTATTTTTACTGATTATTGTTCCACGATATCGTGAATGACCACTTCACACAGTCTTCAGGAACCATCAAGAAAGCC
>JAQBGS010000056.1:0-6061 GCA_032128535.1 Nitrospirota bacterium | reverse complement strand
GCGAGTACAAAGGGCCCGAGTAACCAACCCCAGGCGGTGCCTTGATGATAGGCGCCATCTCGTTGCTGTGTATCTCCGCCATATTGTCCTACATACTGCGGGTCTTCCGGTCCCAAGCTGCGTAACCCATAGGAGGTGTAGAGGTGTTGGGCGCAATAGTCGACGACGGCTTGTTGCTGTGGTGCGGTGAGGGGACTGTTGGGTAACGACACGGCAAATAATTGGTTGGGGCGTGGGTCTGGATCATGCCCGTGCGGGCCGTCTAACACGTCATAGCAGCGGTTGGCCGGTTTGTGCCAGAACCGTTGGAAGGATGTTTTGATTTTGTTTGCCAGTTCAAGAAATTCCTGATGCGGGACTTTTAAGGTTTTGGCCAATTGACTCATGGTGAGCCAGGCTTGATACCAGAGCGCATTGATTTCGATCGGTTTGCCCATGCGTGGGGTGACGACCCAGTCTCCAACCTTGGCATCCATCCAGGTGAGCTGGACTCCCGCTTCCCCTGCATGCAGCAGATGGTCGGCGGGGTCCATGCCGATGCCAAAGCGGGTGCCTTTGCGGTACCAGGTCAACATGTCCAGTAAAACCGGGAAGATCGTTTTGAGAAAGGCGCGGTCGCGGGTGGCTTCCCAATATTGGCGGATGGCTTCGATGTACCAGAGTGTGGCATCGACGGTGTTGTACTCAGGTTCCTCCCCTGCGTCCGGGAAGCGATTCGGCAGCATGCCTTGATTGGCATAGTGGGCAAAGGTCGAGAGGATGCTGCGCGCAATATCATACCGCTTGGTGGTCAAGGTCAGGCCGGGCAGGCTGATCATGGTGTCGCGTCCCCAATCGCCAAACCAGTGATAGCCGGCGATGATCGAATGGCCGGTATCGATTGATGAGAGCGGGCGAGAGACGACGAATTGATCGGCGGCCAGTGTGAGCTGTTGAATCCAGGCGGGTAGGGAGGCCGCAGTCTTTGGGGGCGTTCTGTGTGGCGCTAACAAGCCCTGTTCATGTGTCCGTCGGGATTCGTGGGAAGGGACTGGGGGCCGAGAGGCATCAAGCTGTGTGCTCGCCATCCAGGTTACGTTGTCCTCTGGGTTCAAATCCACCACCCAGGTGCCGACGTGCAGGTGTTGCTCACGATCCGGAAGCCCTCGTTCTCGTTCCAGGGGTAGGTCGTAATTGTGATACCACGTATTCGTGGCTTCGACTGTTCCCTCGGAAGCCGACAGGATGAAAGGGGAACTTTCCCCTGGAAAAATCTTGAGCCCGTGAGAAAGGGGCGCGGTAGCAAAATCGGGCCGTTGATCCAAGGTGGTTCCATGATAATCCCGGTAGTTGACGAAGGCCCGTAAGTGCAGGCGAATGGACTGTGTGCCACGCGTGAGAGCGTAGTGGACGTAGGTGGTGTTCTCGCCAGGTTCCATCCAAATACGTTTTTCTAAATGCGTATCTGCGATGGCAAATGTCCAGACCGGAGTCGTCCCTTCCAACCGAAAACGTTCCAGGAACAGAACCCCGGTTGGAGTGACCTTTCCCCCATGCCAATGGTTGGTGGAGAGTTGCACGATCTGGCTCTGATATTCCACGGTCTCCTCTAGTTTACTCACCAGTAAGGTGCGTCCCAGGGGTGGTGTCAGCGCGGCGATCAATAAGCCGTGATAGCGGCGGGTGAGGGAACCTGCGACCGTGCCGGAGGCAAACCCGCCGATGCCGTTGGTCACCAGCCATTCCCGTCGTTCCGCCACCCATAAATCACCGCACACTTCTCGGCCCATATCCACGACCTGCGGCCAGGTCGGGGTGGAGTCGGGCGTGGGAGTTCGGCGGGTTGTTCGTGTGGTAGTGGGTGACATGGCTTATTCTCCTGATTGTTCCAACAATTTCGCGACGAGCCCGGTCCAGCCGGTTTGATGGCTGGCGCCGAGTCCGGCCCCGTTGTCTCCATGAAAATATTCATGGAACAACAGGTAGTCCCGCCAATGGGGATCGTCCTGAAATGTGCGTAATGCTCCGTAGACGGGACGTTGATTTGAGGCATCCCTCAGAAAAATACGATTCAATCGGCGAGAAATTTCTGCTCCCACTTGCCACAGGGTTTTTTCTTGGCCAGTTCCAGTCGGACATTCCACGGTAAACTGATCACCCAAGAAGTGGTGAAATTTCTGGAGTGATTCAATAAGTAGGAAATTCACGGGAAACCAGATGGGTCCTCGCCAATTAGAGTTGCCGCCGAACAATCCGCTTCGGGATTCTGCCGGTTCATAATCGACACGATGTTCATTGCCATTTAAATGGAGCACATAGGGATGGTCCTGATGAAATTTCGATAACGCCCGAACGCCATAGGGTGAGAGAAATTCCTGTTCATCCAACATGTATTTCAAGACGCGCGGCAGTTGTTCCTGATCCACAATCGAGAGCATGCGACGAACCCCGCCATCCGGCAGGCTGGTTGAGCAGACATGGCGACGGAACTCTGGCCGATTTTCGATGAACCACATCATGCGCTGTTTGAACCCGGGGAGGGCATCGATCATTTCCGGTTCTAAGGTTTCAACCGCAAACAAGGGAATGAGTCCAACCATAGACCGGACCTTCATCTGTTGGTGTCGACCGTCCGGGGAATGGAGCATGTCATAATAGAACCCATCCGTTTCATCCCACAGGGAAGACTCATGATTCCCTTCGCCGATGTGGTTGATGGCATGAGAGATATAGACGAAATGTTCGAAGAACTTGCTGGCCATATCGCCATAGGCAGGATCATGCTGAGCTAATTCCAAGGCAATGGCCAGCATGTTGAGGCAGTACATGCCCATCCAACTCGTGCCGTCCGATTGATCGATGTGCCCGCCCGTGGGCAGTGGTGCGGACCGGTCGAAGACGCCAATATTATCCAGTCCCAAAAACCCGCCCTGGAAAATGTTTCGACCCTCGGCATCTTTGCGGTTGACCCACCAGGTAAAGTTCAACAGAAGTTTATGGAAAATTTTGGCCAGCCAAATTCTGTCGGCTTTGCCCTTGAGTCGTTTTTCAATTTTATACACCCGCCAGGCTGCCCAGGCATGGACGGGAGGATTCACATCGCCGAATGCCCATTCATACGCAGGGATTTGGCCGTTGGGGTGCATGTACCATTCTCTGACCAACAAGCGAAGCTGATCTTTTGCGAAGTCCGGATCCACCAAAGCCAAGGGCACGCAATGAAAGGCTAGATCCCATGCCGCAAACCACGGATATTCCCATTTATCCGGCATGGAAATGATGTCGTCGTTATACAGGTGTTTCCAATCCGCGTTCCGGCCCTGCTTGCGGTTAGCCTGGGGTGGGGGACCGGTCGGATCACCATGGAGCCAGGTGGTCACGTCAAAATGATAAAACTGTTTGCTCCATAGCATACCGGCAAAGGCCTGACGCTGAACGTTTTGCGCATCTGCGGAATGCAAGGTGCCAAGACGTTTGGCATAAAATTCATCGGCCTCTTGTTGCCGTGCCGGAAAGACCGTGCCAAATTCTTCTCCCAGCATACCTTCGGTCGGGGGTAAATTGGTGAGTCGCAAGCGATACGTGACGCTCTGTCCAGCGGCAATTTGAGGATGATAATGGACGGCGGCTTTCGTTCCCACGTGTTGCGAATTGACCGCCTCGGTGCTGCCTTCCACGATGTAGTCGTTGATGCCGTCTTTGACGAAGGGGGAGGCGTTGGGCAGTCCCCAGAGTCGTTGGGCATTGGTGTCATTTTCGGTAAACAGGAGATTCGGTGAACCTTCGCTTAACAACCAACGAGAGCCGTATTGTTCATGGTTGAGGTGGATCACTTGGGTATCTCCCAGCTCCTCATCACGATTCAGCGTGGGTCGAGACGCATGCGGCGTCCATGACCAGGTATTACGGAACCAGATGGTGGGCAGAAGGTGGAGCTCGGCGCTATCCGGACCACGATTATGTGCGGTGATTCGGATTAACATGTCCTCGTGGGTGGCTTTTGCATATTCCACGAACACATCGAAGTACCGGTTGTCGTCGAACACGCCGGTGTCCATCAATTCATATTCCCATTCGTTTTTGCCTCGGCTCTGATTTTCTGCCACCAAGCGGGCATAGGGAAATTCCTGTTGTGGATATTTATAGAGAAACTTCATGTAGGAATGCGTGGGAGTCGAGTCCAGGTAAAAATAGTATTCCTTGACGTCCTCCCCATGGTTCCCTTCGTTGCCCGTTAGACCAAATAGGCGTTCCTTGAGAATGGGGTCTTTTCCGTTCCAGAGAGCCAGTGCAAAGCAAATGTGCTGGTGGCGGTCGCAGATGCCCCCGATGCCATCTTCACCCCACCGATAGGCCCGTGAACGAGACTGGTCATGGGAAAAATATTCCCAGGCATTTCCATGCGGGCTGTAATCTTCACGGACGGTGCCCCACTGACGTTCACTCAGATAGGGTCCCCACCGTTTCCAATGAACCGTTCGCTTTTTGGATTCTTCTAGACGGCGCTCTTCGGCAATTAAACTGGAATGGTCTTGGTCAGGCATAAGAGCAATCCTTGTGTGAATTTTCCCACGTCATATGGCACAGAAATAACTGACTTGAAGCATGTAGAAGCAACCTATACTTCCCTAGGACATGTTTGTTAGATGTATCGGGATAATTCTAATTAGAGTGATGAGGGCCGGTGTGAATGGTTGTTGAGACCTACACAACCCTTTCTAAGGGTCGGGGTTCGTTTATGATGAAAGTATGACAGGGAAACACCTTCTTGTGAAGGAGCGTTTGAGGACTTGAGAAGAAGGAGAAAAGCGGTTGGGTCACTAATCAGATTTGAGCACATTGATATTTATTTTGAACGGTTTTTGGGAGAGGGGCAATATGGCACAGTCAATGGAACGGATCGGGTTTGTGGGAGTGGGGCGGATGGGGGCCAATATGGCTCGTCGGTTGCACGATGTCGGATATCGCGTGGTGGCTGTGTACGACTTGGATGCCGCAAGAGCTGAATTCCTAGCAACTGAGATAGGGGCTGAATGCGCGTCGACTCCGGCTCGAGTGGCCGAACTGGCGACCGTGGTCTTTACCGTGGTGACTGACGATGCCTCAATGCGTGGAATCTTTGCTGTCGATGATATGGCGAGTCTGCTAGCGCATGTGAAGGGGCGCCTGTTTGTGAATTGCGCGACGGTCTCCCCTGAGGTGCATATGGAGGTTGAAGCCCTTGTGGAACAGCAGGGTGGACAATCCCTTGAAGCCTGTATGGCCAGCAGCATTCCACAAGCTCGTGAGGGCACGCTGTACCTGATGTGTGGAGGTCAACAGGGGAGCTTTGATCGAGCGAAGCCTATCCTAGAAATGCTCAGCGCCAAACTTCGTTATTTTGGAGAAGTCGGACAAGCCGCCAAGGTGAAAGCTTTGGTGAATATGGTCATGAATATCAATACGGCAGGCTTGGCGGAAGGGTTAGGGCTGGGCGAGGCACTCGGGTTGGATCTGACCATGTTGCAGGAAGTGTTCAGTCAGACTGGCGCAGCCTCTCGTGTGTTAGAAACCGATGGGGCTGATATGCAAAACCGCGATCATGAATGCTATTTTTCCGTTGCCCATGCCGCGAAAGATTCCGGCATTGCCTGTGCCATGGCCGAATCGGTTGGCTTGATCTTGCCGTTGGCCCAATCCACATGGGAACAGTATCAACGGCTCGTGGCAACCGGCAAAGGGGAACTCGATAAATCCGCGATTGCGGAATTGACGTTCAAAGATCGCTTGTCCTCCTGATCGCTGGCTGTGCTTGTTCTTTCTCAAGTTAGGGTAATGTTGAAAAAACTGCTTGGGTTGTCTGTTTCATTAAGAATTTTCTCAGGTAATCAGCTAAGCTTCTTCATTGGGTTGGTAGGGTGGTCCATAGATGGATATTCAAAAAGATGATGTGTTGACGGCAGTCGATTCTATCGATAAGGTATGTGACATACGATAGGCTGATCGATAAATATAAGCCCAAGGAGGAATAATGGAAACCGTCACGATTTCCCCAAAGTTTCAAGTGGTCATTCCCCGGTATATTCGGGAAAAACTTGCGCTT
>JAQBGS010000055.1:0-3566 GCA_032128535.1 Nitrospirota bacterium | reverse complement strand
GCCCAGGCCATCGTGGATGAGCAGGCGGCTGATGAGCCGGAGCGGTTACGGCAGGATTTTTTTCATTCCCTGTTGGCCGCCTTTACCGAAGATGAAGTAGCGGCGCATTTGGCGGAACTCAATATGAGTCGTTTGCAAGTGGATGTACCGGATGATCGGCATTGGATCGTCTTCGGGCGCGTGTATTAATGGCTCCTGATCTTGACGGCCTACGGACCACCGTTTTAAAGTGCAGCCTCGGTTGGGGGATCGTCTAGGGGCAAGACATTAGATTTTGGTTCTAAGAACCCAGGTTCGATTCCTGGTCCCCCAGCCATTTATTCGTTTTCGTCCAAATCCTGTTTTCAATCTCATCTCCTTTTGACATTCTTTACTGCGGTACGGGCTAAATTCAGACGGCTGTGCCTAGCGTCTGGCATGAAGCCGAAGGTCTATCTCAGGGAAGTGGCTCTTGAGTTGGACCGGTAATTATGGCAGGCTGGTCACGTTTTTCTCCTGAGAATCTTAGCGTGATCGGCCATTTTTTCCCTTATCATCCCTGGAGGGGTGGTATATGAAATTGGCGCCTATCAATACCATGTCGAACTCACCCCTTTCCTTATCATTAGACCATCGCCTGATTGTGGCGCTGGATGTCTCGTCCGTCCAAGAAGCCAGGAAATATCTTGATGATTTAGAGGGGGTGGTCCGGTTTTATAAAATCGGACTGGAGTTGTTTTTAGTCGTCAATCGGGAGTTTCTGGAGGAGATCCAAGCACGGCAATGCCGGATTTTTTTGGATCTCAAGATGAACGATATCGATGAAACTGTGCGACGTGCAGTCAATTTGGCGGCGGATTTAGGCGTTGATTTTTTAACGATTCTCGGCAATCACGCGACGGCCACTGCGGCGGTTCAGGGGCGGGGTGAGCGTCCATTGAAAATTTTGACGGTCCCCTTACTTTCAAGCTGGGGGGAAAAGGATCTTCAAGACCTTGGATTATTGTCGAAGAATAAAGGAGGCGGAGCCCGCTTTGCCACTCTGGACGACTATGTGATGTGGCGGGCCGAGATGGCGATGGCTCAGGGTTGTGATGGGCTTATTGCCTCGGGAAAATACGTCAAAATGTTCAGGGAGCGGTTTGGCGAACAGGCGATCATTGTGTCGCCAGGGGTCCGGCCTGCCGGCCATGATACCCATGAGCATCAACGTTCGCTGACTCCGTTCGATGCGATTCAAGCCGGGGCGGACTATCTGGTGGTGGGTCGACCAATTCGAGATGCCAGTAACCGAAAAGAGGCGGCTCAACGGATACAAGATGATATTGCATCGGCATTGAAGGCGAGTGTCACCAGTAACTAGAAACCAGTAATCGAACGTAGGCCTAGTCGAAGGGAACAGATGATGACACAGACGACGTGGTCCCGAATTCTTCTCGTACACGATGCCCCAGGCACCTTGGCCACTTACAAGGCTGCATTGGAGGATGCCGGGTATGAAGTAGTGGGCTGTCTTACCATGGCCGATGCGATGACGTGTGCCCAGCGTGAGCCTTTTGCTGTGGCCCTGATTGATGGGCAGCAGTCGGATGAGACGTTCGTTGAATTGCTTGGCCTTTTACGGCGCATGAATGGACACATTCATATGGTGATGAATGCTGCGTTTCAGCCCCTACTTTTTGAAAAAGACATCACTCAAGGCACAACCATGACCTATTGTGAGAAGAATGCCTCTTCTTCGATAGTCCTGAACCATGTGCATCGCGCCTTTCTGGCATCTACCACGGATATTCTAGAAGAACTCCAAATGAGTGTAACCACGCGTACGGCGGCGCTTGAAGAACAACAAACACGCTTCCAACATTTAGTCGAACATATTCAGGAAGTGTTTTGGATTGCCTTGCCCGATCATTCAAAAATTCTGTATATGAGTCCCCCCTATGAAAAGGTGTGGGGAAGAAATTGTGGCAGTTTGGTCGACCACCCTCACGATTTGTGGGATGCCGTGCATCCGCAAGATCAGGAATATGTGTTAACGCGCGTCGCAGAAGGCAAAACCGACGGATTTCTCGCGGAATTTCGGATTGTCCGGCCAGACCAGTCCGTACGATTCATTCGGGTGCGAACCTTTCCCCTCCGAAATGCCGAGGGTGCCGTGATTCGTATGGCGGGGGTCGCCGAAGATATGACCGAACAAAAACGGGTGCAAGAAACGCTGGTGAAAACCGAGCGTCAATTTCGTCAGTCCAGCCGGATGGAAGCGATTGGGACCTTGGCTGGTGGCATTGCCCATGACTTCAATAATATATTAACGGCCATTTTGGGCTATACCGAACTTGGGCTGGCATCTGTTCCGAAAGACAGTCGGACGCAACGCAATCTTCAAGAAGTGTTGACGGCTGGGCATCGAGCGAAGCATTTAGTGTTGCAAATTTTGGCGTTTAGTCGACAGTCAACCCAGGGGAAGAAGCCCACAGTCATTCATGCGGTGATTCAAGAAGCCCTGAAACTCTTGCGGGCGACCATTCCTACGACGATTGACATTCGGCAGTCTCTCAAGAGCGAAGCCTCGGTGTTAGGTGATTCCACACAACTGCATCAAGTGCTGGCTAATTTATGCACTAATGCGGAATATGCCATGCGGGAAAGGGGAGGTCTCTTAACCATTACTTTGGAAGACGTGGAAGTCACCGAAGAGAAGGTTCAATCCATGTCGGGGTTGCAGGTTGGGCCTCATGTCCGACTCATCATTCAGGATAATGGTACCGGGATGTCCTCGGACGTACTTGAGCGGATGTTCGATCCTTTCTTTACGACCAAGCCGATTGGGGAAGGGTCGGGAATGGGTCTTTCTGTTGTGCATGGCATTGTAGCCAATCACGGCGGGGCGATAATGGTTGAAAGCCAAAGAGGAAAAGGGACCAAAATTGAGGTGTATCTTCCCACGATTCCCTCAATGGCAGGGGATGGGCTGGGAGAACAGGGTTCTATCCCCCTTGGAAAAGAAACCATCTTATTTGTGGATGATGAGGAAACTATTGTGCGGCTTGGAAAGGAACTCCTGTCGCAATTGGGGTATAGGGTCGAGGTTCAGACCAGTTCATTGGAGGCCTTAACGGTGTTCCGGCAGGATCCAGAACGCTTTGATCTTGTGATTACAGATCAAACAATGCCGGGGCTGACCGGGGAGGCTTTGTCCAGAGAACTTCTTCGCATTCGACCCGAGCTTCCCATCATTCTTTGCACCGGCTTTAGCCACATCATGACGGCAGAAAAAGCCAAAGCCTTGGGAATCCAAGCGTATCTCATGAAACCATTGGCCATTCGGGATCTGGCGCCTATCGTCCGGCATGTTCTGGATAAAACGCTCTCGCCGTTGGGGTGAACTGCCATAACGGTTGTTGGTGGATGACGAAAGAGTTTTATGTCATGGGGATTCTAAAAAAGGTATAATGAAGGGAACGGACAATGTCCTGAAAAATCAAGAAATTTTTAATCATCTGAACGATGTAGGTTCCATTCTTCACTATGGGGATGCCAGAGTTGGTCGCCCATATTGTCCACCCGGCTTAACCGTTTTTGGGTCA
>JAQBGS010000054.1:0-5541 GCA_032128535.1 Nitrospirota bacterium | reverse complement strand
GCCCGCGCCAGCCTCCTCAATGACGACGCCCTTGGCTCCTTTTTTCCAAGCACTGCCAATAAATTTATGTCCATCAAAATTCGGGCCTTTTAAGGCCACAAACAGATCGCCTGGCTTGACGGCGCGAGAATCCGTTTGCACTCCACGAAATTTCCCATGAGAGAGTCCTGTCGAGAGCAATGTTCCCTGCGTCGCTACGAGCACTTCATCCACCTCAAAGGTCGCCATGGAGCCTGTCGTCCAACCTAATCAGAACGCCGTCGCTGACGAATGGCCTTTCGAGCCTCTTCACGATCATCAAAATGAATTTTCTGTGTCCCAAGAATTTGGTAATCTTCATGCCCCTTGCCGGCAATCAACACCAAATCGCCAGAGCTGGCCGTCTCAATCGCCACCTGAATAGCCCTGGCTCGATCAGAGATTGTTTGATAGGAACACCGTTCATCTGGGAGCAAGATCTCAATGCCTTTTTCGATATCAGCAAGAATGGCATGCGGGTCTTCGGTTCGTGGATTATCGGAAGTCACAATCACCAGATCACTCTTTCTGACCGCCACTTGTCCCATCTTGGATCGCTTCCCTGGATCTCGATCACCGCCACATCCAAAGACCGTGATGATTCGTCCTTGTTTGATGGTCTGCGCAGCTTCAAGTAAACGTTGGAGCGCATCGTCGGTATGGGCATAGTCCACCACCACGGTAAAATCTTGGCCTTCCTGAATACGTTCAAACCGTCCGGGAACATTCGAAACGGACCGAAGTGCTTGTTCAATACGAGTAGGAGCCATCCCCATTTCTAAACCGATACCAATCGCTGCCAACATGTTGGACACATTATGTTCACCGACCAATTGACTGGTGATGGCCATGCGCCCGAGAGGACTGTTGACCACAAATTTCGTTCCATCCATACCGAGTTGAACCGCTTCGGCTTGAATATCCGCCTTGGAATGAATACCGAACGTCCAGATGGGAATGGAGCATTGTTGGAGAATGAGCGGAGCCCACGGATCATCCGCATTCACCAGAGCCCGCTTGGGGCCTGTCTTGTGTCCACCGGCCACATAGTCGGTAAACAAATGGAGCTTCGACTGAAAATAGCGCTCCATTGTTTTGTGAAAATCTAAATGGTCCTGGGTCAAATTGGTAAACACCACGATATCGAACTCACAGCCAGCGACTCGGTCTAACTCCAACGCATGGGAGGAGACTTCCAGCACCCCAACATCTGTTCCTACCTGCACCATTTCACGTAACATGTCCTGAAGCTGGACTGGTGCCGGCGTGGTATGTGAAGCCTCTCGTTGTTCGTTCCCAAACACATAGCCCACTGTCCCAAGTAACCCAACCCGGTGGCCCTCGGCCTCTAAAAGCGATTTGGCCAAATGGGTCACCGTCGTTTTGCCATTCGTCCCGGTGACACCCACCATTTTCAGATGCCGCGATGGATTCCCATAGAGTTGAGACGCCATCAATCCCAAAGCCTTGCGGGAATTGTTAACGTGAATCAATGCGGAAGCTGCGGGTGAAGTTTCGACAGGGGCAGCTTGAAAGCATCCCTCTTCCACCACCACAGCTACAGCGCCTTGAGCAAAGGCCTGATTCACAAACATATGTCCATCTTGCTGTACCCCTTGAATCGCGACAAACACCGAACCGGGTTTGACAGCACGCGAATCTTCAGTAATGGCCAGGACCTCAGATTGGAGGTCACCAGAAGCTTTCACGACATCGAGCGAGTCAAGTAACTCTTGAAGCGTCACAATTTACTGCACTCGCGCTTGTAGAGAGGACGAGCTTGGGGAGAAAGAAGCCGTCCGAATCAATTGCGCCCCGCCCGGCAAGATGCCCAAATGTGGCAAGACTCGCTTCGCCACATTCCCAAAGACGGGAGCGGCGATGGTGCCACCCCACTTTCCAACCTCCGGCTCATCGATGACCACCAACATGGTGAGACACGGTTGCTCAACCGGGGCAAACCCCACAAAGGAGGCAATAATACTCGAAGACGAATACGCTCCCGTTTTGGGATCGACTTTCTGGGAAGTTCCTGTCTTGCCGGCAACCCGATACCCCGCCAATTGCGCCCGCTGGCCAGTTCCCGTTTCAACAACGGTTTCAAGTATGTGGCTCAGACGTTGCGCTGTGTGAGCAGAGATCGGCCGTCGCTTTGGCTCTAGATTATTCATCAGAATTGATTCGCCATGACCATCCAGAACGGAAGACACCACATGTGGCGTCATCAACCATCCCCCATTGGCCACAACAGACATCGCCGTCACCATTTGGATCGGGGTGACTGCGATTTCCTGCCCCATGGCTAACGAGGACAGACTGCGTCCACTCCACTTGGAAGGCTCTCGCAAAATGCCTGAAGATTCTCCTGGCAGATCGATCCCGGTTTTTTCGCCAAAGCCAAAATCTTGTAAATATTTATAGACGCGTGATGGCCCCAATTCGACCGCCACTTTAATCGCTCCCACGTTGCTGGACTGTGCAATGACTTCTTTAAACGTCATCCAACCGGATTTGGCGGGGTCATGCACGATCGTACCGGCCACGGACATTTGGCCCTCTCCCCCATAAATCAGCGTATCAGGCTCCATGACCTTCTCTTCCAAGGCAGCAGCGGCGATCACCACTTTCAAGGTCGACCCTGGTTCATAGGGGTCAGTGACTGCCCGATTTCGCCAATCCTTAGCAGAAAATTTCTTAAAGTGGTTGGGGTCGAAAGTCGGATGAAGCGCCCAAGCTAAAATGGCCCCGGTCATGGGGTCCATGATCACAATACTGCCCGATTTCGCACGACTTTTCTGTATCGCTTTCGCCAATTCATCTTCCGCAATAAATTGGATCACCTCGTCAATGGATAGGGTGATGTGATAGCCAGTCTGAGAACCCAGAGTATCTTGGCTTGACAGAGGGGCAATGGTTCGACCCAAGGCATCTCGCTGGTACTGCACAAGACTGTTCTCTCCCCGCAAATAGGACTCATACTGAAATTCAATCCCTTCCAGGCCTTGACTATCAATGCCCGCAAAGCCCAAGACATGGGACACCAACTCGCCCTTGGGATAAAAACGATGCGGCTCCCGTGTGACCACCACTCCTGGAAGAGGCTTCGCCTCCAATTGCTTGGCCATGGGCTCTGAAATATGGCGCTTGATCCACACATAGGGTTGATCACGACGAAACAGTTCACGGACGTGCGCAACTGGCATCTCTAAAACCCTGGAAAGTGTATGCGCGGTTTTCTGAGGATCATTGAGAGAGCCGGGATTCACATACACTGAAGCCACATCAACATTGAGGGCCAACGGATGACCTTGCCGATCAACAATCACGCCTCGATCCGGCTGAACAATCACGGTTTTCTGATATTGACGTTGCACTTGATGGGCACCAGCATCCGATTGCAATACCTGCAAATAAAACAACCGGCACCCAATCAGGGCAAACCCACAGAGCAGGCTGAGGCAGACAATGCCACTGCGCATTTTACAAACGGGATGAATGTCTGGTGCGGGCAGGCTCATGGCAGACTCACGAACGAATCGGAAAATTCCCTAACCAATCG
The DNA here is from genome assembly GCA_032128535.1 of Nitrospirota bacterium. Taxonomy (GTDB): domain Bacteria; phylum Nitrospirota; class Nitrospiria; order Nitrospirales; family UBA8639; genus Nitrospira_E. The sequence continues at coordinate 1,964 of JAQBGS010000054.1, read as the reverse complement.
CATAGGAGAGCCATTATCCGATTCCGACAAAGAATTCGGATCGAGAGAAATCATGACGACTTGCCCCTCTTGAGGCACAATGAGCCCTAATTGCTGATGCGCTCGTTGAGCAATTTGTTGTGGATCGGTCAATTCCGAAAACTGGACTTGCAACATTTCTTGCTGTTTTTTGAGGACCGTACGTCGCTGCTCCAAATCTTCCATGTCATAACCAAGACGCCACATATCCAGCTTGACCCCCACATAGAGAAGGCACCACACCCCCAATAGAATCATCACGCCCAGTAAGACATTTTTCCTCATGATTGAAGAGCTCCCTCTGCTAAACGTTGGGCAACCCGTAACTTGGCGCTTCTCGCACGTGGATTCTGTTCTATTTCCCGTTGATCAGCCGTCACCGGTTTTTTGGTCAGTATGGTGATGGCAGGATGATCTTTCCCGGCCATCGCCCGAAAGGTATGCTTGACGATACGGTCTTCCAAGGAATGAAAGGCCACCACACACACTCGCCCCCCTACCTTTAAGAGGCTAACCGCAGACTGGAGGGCCGGTTGCAAAAGATCCAACTCCTGATTCACCCGAATTCGGAGGGCCTGGAAGGTCCGCGTGGCACAATGGATCCGCCCTTTTCTATAAGATGAAGGAACTGCACCTTTAATCACCGCCACAAGTGCTTGAGTGGTATCCAAGGCATAGGTTTTTCTTGCCTCAACAATCGCCCGGGCAATGCGTCGAGAGAATCGCTCTTCACCGCATACAAAAAACAAATCGGCCAACTCCTTCTCAGAGAGCACCTTGACCAGATCAGCGGCTGTTGGACCCTGCGTTTGGTTCATGCGCATATCCAAAGGGCCATCCGAAGCAAAACTAAATCCTCGCTCCGGCTTATCTAACTGCAATGAGGACACCCCGAGATCAAAGACCACCCCATCGACCCTCTCAAAACCTGCTTGATGAACAAATTCCATAAGGTGGGAGTAATTCCCATTAAAAAGTTTAACCTGAGACCTATATGGCTCTAAGTTTTTCTCCGCATAAGCCAAGGCCTCAGGATCCCGATCCAAACCAAGAATATAAGCATTATTTCCTGAACTTTCTAGTATTTTTAATGACGTTCCTCCCACACCCAAGGTACAATCGACATAAATTCCACCTGGTTTTGGGCTGAGCCACTGGCAAATTTCTTCAGCAAGAACAGGAACATGCACATCATTCACTCAGATTGCATTAATTTTGTGCTGTTTTTGCAATACATGTGACCTTTTTCTCCCACTTCTTCCCACAAACCGCAGTATACAACTCTCGCCAATCATGTCAAGCACCTACTGAAAATTGTGGAAATCAGCCGAAAGAAAGGAGGGAAATACTATTAGTAGTATCACCCAAATAGGCAAGAAAACTTCTGGTCTCGTTTTGTGCAGACAAATTAACCTGTACGCAACTGAACCAAATTATTTGCAATCATATTCCTGGGCTGCGGGGTTTCGTCCCCGCACGCCGAGGTCCTTTTGTTTCGGCAAAAGGACCCAAAACCATTGTCACCCTGCCGCGGCTCTCCGAGTACCCTGCGATGCTCATCAATTCCGGGGGCTGCGCAACTCGCTTCGCTCAAACAGTGCTCGCCCATTTTCCGGAATCGCCTGCGCTTCTCGGCCACGCCAGCAGGCGATTTAAAGCAAAGAAGGGAAAATGAATTCAAAATCTATTTTAGAATTTGTGCATATAACAGAATAGGGTATTCGGTTACATTTTACTCTAACGCCTCTCCGATCAGCGGCCGCTTTCTGGGGGGGTCCGCTGCATCGACGGGTTAGGCGACATCTTGATTACTCCAAATTGCGTCCGGTTTCGGCTGTGAGTTCAATTGATCAACGCAACACTTTATTCTACCTACTAGAAATGGAGTGTGACGATGAAACACCGAACTCGCATTTACTTTAGTCCTGAACAACGAGCGGACATAT
>JAQBGS010000053.1:0-5838 GCA_032128535.1 Nitrospirota bacterium | reverse complement strand
GAAAAGAAGTCCCTTGCCCCATCACGGAGTCCACCCATACCCGGCCCCCATGCTTCTCGACAAGATCTTTACACAGCAGCAATCCAAATCCTGTGCCTTTTTCGCCGGAAGTGCCATCCGTTGTTCGGCCAGCCATCACCTCAAACAGGCCAGCAAGCTTTTCTGGGGAGACGCCGACCCCGGTATCGATGACCGACACCTGAATCATCGAGCCTTGCTCCTCGGCCTGAATGGTCACACGTCCCTCGACGGGAGTAAATTTGAGGGCATTGCCGACCAGATTTTGGACAATAGAATGGAGCATCGTCGAGTCGGCAAAGACCTCGGCTGATGGATTTGCTTGATACACGACATCGATCTTTTTTTGAGCCGCATTACCCTTCAACAGCATCAACACGTTCATCACCACGGTGTCGAGAGCGACGTTGGTGGGCTGATAGTCCAAGGTGCCCAATTCAAACCGCGTGCATTGCAGAAGGTTGTCAATGAGATGCATAAACTGTTCGGCTGAGGTCAGAACCGTTTGCGAAAAGTCCTGAATTTCTTCCCGGCTCAAGGTCGCGGCTTCGTCCGCCAGCGTTTGGGAAAATGCCAGGATTCCGTTAAAGGGGGAGCGCAGGTCATGGGAGACAATATGAAAGAGCTTGTTCTTACTTTCCGCAAGCTGTTGCAGCTCTTTTGTCAGACGGCGCATTTCCAATTGAGTCACTACCTGTCGAGCCAATGCTTGCAAAACAGTGAATTGCTCGAGAGATAATGTTCGCGGCTCCCGATCAATCGCACACAATGTACCAATGGACAAACCTTCAGGAGTAATGAGTGGTGCGCCAGCATAAAACCGAATATGCGGGTCACCGGTCACCAAGGGATTATCCGCAAAGCGAAGATCGGTGAGAGTATCTGGAACCACAAACACGTCCGCTTGAAGAATCGCATGCGCACAAAAGGCAATATCGCGAGAGGTTTCCGAAGCTGGACACCCAACCTTGGCTTTAAACCATTGGCGGGTGGGATCCACCAAGCTGATGAGGGCAATAGGGGTTTGACAGATATAGGAGGCCAGCTTCACAAAATCGTCATACACCGCTTCAGGCTCGGTGTCCAAATCCCGTATTGAAGAAGAGCTTTAATGCGGGCTTGTTCGTTTTCTGGGATAGCTGCAATTTGCATAGGAAACTGTTTAAACCCTGTCGAAACCCAGGCAAGAGCCCTAGGTGCATTCCAAAGAAATTTTATTCGGTTTATTTTCGGAACATTCCTCTCTCATCTTCAAATAAAAGATCTTAGTCTCACGTTTCACGAAAGCATGCTACCTCCAAAATAAACGCGCCGGATATCGGTTAGTTGACAAGGAACAGAATAGCTTTCAGACAAGGAAGCACCCGATGAAAGCCATTAAGAGGCGAACAAGGGAAACCGACAAGAATCAAAGGCGCAACAATGAACATCAGATTTAAACCAGCCAGGCAGGAGATTCTTCGAAGAATCAAGCCTCCCTTGAACGAGATTCCGGCCACACTAAAGCCACAGGTTACCCTTACCGACCGACTACGGTCGGGCTACCACCGCATTTGGTACGAAGCCTCCCAAGCCTTGCGTTGGTCACGAGGCACCTATCGAGAAACTTCGATTGGGACTCATCCTAATCTTACGGCATCACAACGCGACCGGATCGAAGAACTGAGCAAAATCTACGGAGTACGGTTTGAGTTGCGATTTCCTCCGGAGACAAGCCTCTTCAATTATGGATACTTGGATTTACTGGATCGTGCCAGACGAGCGCTAAAATGGACTATTCCCGAAAATCGCCAAATCTGCGATGTGGGCAGCGCGAATTTTGCCTACGCCGCTGCACTTCGGACTTTTTTCCACCCTGCGCAGCTTGTTGGAACGGAAGTGGACGGGCATCGTCTCTATTGTAATGGGCGAAGTCGCATTGATTACGCGCAGGGTCATATTCAAGATTTGCCCCATACCCAATATGTCGTCGCAGACTATCGGCAGTATCACCAACCCGCCGACATCATTACGGCCTGGTATCCCTTCGTCACACCCAAACCGCTCCTCGCCTGGCGCTTGCCGTTGAGTTTGTTCGATCCATCGACCCTGTTTGCCAAAATCGCCAACAATCTGATTTTTGGCGGGACGTTTGTCATGATCAACCACAGCCCCACCGAAGCCAAAATAGCCCACAGTATTGCCGAATCCGTCGGACTCGTCAGTCAAGGACAGTATGTGCACACCACCCCGCTCCGCTCTCGCACGCAACCCGCCGTCCTCACGCTCTGGCAACAGAGCTGACCAACTCCCTCGAAATTTTTTATTGCACGTTTTTAGGGTTTGGAAGGCTGAAATTCGCCTGGGGTCACATGGGGAAGGCTATTCGTATCGAAGGGCGTCGATGGGATTCAGCCGCGAGGCTTTGTTAGCCGGATAGATACCAAAAATCAGTCCGACGGCCACGGAAAACAAAAACGCCACCAGAATCGCATCGAAAGAAATAATGGTCGGCCAACCCGCGACAAGGGTCGTGGCCCGTGCGCCAAGGACACCGAAGATCACCCCCAGCAGGCCGCCAACCATACTGAGAATGATCGCTTCGGCCAGAAACTGCACCAGGATGTGCCGACGTTTCGCCCCGATGGCCATGCGGATCCCGATTTCCCTGGTCCGTTCCGTGACGGAAACCAACAGTATATTCATAATCCCAATGCCCCCGACCAGCAAGGAGATGGAAGCCACGGAAAACATCATCATCGTTAAGGTTTCCCCCGTGCCTTCCTGAACGCGACCGATGTCCACTTGTGTTCTGACCGTAAAATCATCGGGTTGCTCAGGACGAAGCCGGTGACGTTCCCGTAAAATCCGTCGAATCTCTTCCACCGCTTCTGGCAGATCCTCGGTCCGTTCGGTTGAGGCAAAGAGGGCTCCCACCGTCCCCAAAAACTGGGTCCCCACCACTTTTCGCTCAGCGGTGGTAAACGGAATAAAAACAATGTCGTCCTGGTCGTTCCCATTGGGCGATTGGCCTTTGGGAGCCAATACGCCAATCACTTGAAAAGGTACGCTTTTGACACGAATCATCTTTCCCACCGGATCCTCTCCCGAGGGGAAAAGATTGTCCACCACAGTTTGTCCGACCAACGCCACCCGACTGGTCGATTCCATCTCGGACTCGGTAAACGGTCCCCCGCTCGTAAAGGCCCAATCCCGAATCCGCAAATATGAGGGGGAAATCCCATTCACCGGAACGTTCCAGTTTTGATTGCCATAGACCACCTGCATCACGTCGCGTTTGGCCCAGCCGGTTTCATTCAGCAAGGGCACCTTCTTTTTTAAATCCTGGGCGTCGGCCACCGTGAGAGTCACTGCGCCGCCCTGTCCCCCCCGAACCCCGCCCACACTGGTCGCACCTGGTAGAATAAGGATCATGTTGGTGCCCATACTGGCCACTTGGGCCTGAATGACAGACTTGGCACCTTCTCCGATACTCACCATCGCGATCACCGATCCCACGCCAATGATAATCCCGATGGTGGTCAACACCGAACGCATCCGGTTCCGATTCAGGAATCGAAAGGCGGTGAGAACGGTCATGAATAAAAAACTACCCATGGGCATTCTTACGAAATCACCTGCTCAATCTCCGATGTCGGTTGATCAATGACGATACGCCCATCTTTCATGACAATTTGGCGGGCTGCATAGGCCGCAATATCATGTTCATGAGTGACGACAAGAATGGTCATCCCATCCTGCTGGTTCAATTGTTGGAAAATACCCATGATTTCCTGGCTGGATTGGGTATCCAAATTTCCAGTGGGTTCATCCGCCAGAATAAGAGAGGGCGAGGACACCAAGGCCCGGGCAATGGCCACCCGCTGCTGTTGTCCACCGGATAACTGAGAAGGATAGTGATGTTCACGGTTCGCTAGTCCCACACGAGCCAACGCCATTTCGGCCCGGGATCGTTGGTCACGGAAGGAAACCCCCTGATAAAACAGCGGCAGTTGTACGTTCTCCAGCGCACTGGTTTTTGGAATAAGACTGAAATTTTGAAAGACGAATCCGATCGTCCGACTGCGAATCTCCGCCAATTCCTCAGACTGCGCGCGCGCGATGTCCTTCCCCTTCAACCAATACTCACCTTGGGTGGGAACATCGAGACATCCTAAAATATTCATGAGAGTGGATTTGCCCGACCCGGAAGACCCCATGATGGCCACAAATTCCCCGGGTTGAACGGTGAGATCGACTCCGCGAAGGGCATCGACATTAATATCACCCAACCGGTAGGTCTTCCACAAATTGACACAGGCTATAAGAGAATCCATAAAGAACCAAATTCTTCTGCCAAGGTCAGTCCTGTTGGCTTCGGGCAGGACGCTGGTCTTGTTTCAGGACAAAAAAGGAGATCAACCATCGCGTTGAAGATATGACAATGAGAAATATTATCTTTTCTTCTTCAATGGCCATCAATGTATTTGGTGATTGAGTAAACATTAGATTCAACCATACCCATTAAATTCCCCGCTCGCGTGGACTGGTTCGCTGTGGACTTGGGCCAAATCCTGGCGGGAGCGCATCCGGCTTACGCCCGCCTTTGGTACCTTCGATGCCGATAATCACTTTCTCTTTTTCCTGAATGTCCCCTTCCACGATTTCTGTTACAGTCCCATCGGTGACACCAGGCACAATACGGACCGGAACCGGCTCGCCGGTCTCACTGACTTTCCACACCGTTTTCCCGCTTCCCTTCCGCCCGCTTTTTGCGGAGGGGACCTCTTGCCCTGTGCTCACGCCCTGACTTTGTGGACCGCCGGCACTCTCCCCTTTGGATTTCTCATTAGTAGATTTTGGCGGAGAAAACCGGAACGCCGCATTGGGTACAGTCAACACGTCGTCCTTTTTGGTCAGGGTAATCGAGACATTCGCGGTCATCCCGGGCTTCAAGCTGAGATCCTGATTGTCGACCTCTACCACCACATCGTAGGTCACCACGTTTTGCACGATGATGGGCGCGTTTCGAATCTGTCGGACGATCCCCTGAAACTCAACATTCGGATAGGCATCCACGGAAAAAGCCACCTCTTGCCCTTCACGGATTCCAGCGATGTCGGATTCACTGACATTCGTATCAACTTGCATTTTGGTTAAATCCAGGGCGATAAGAAAAACATTTGGCGTCGTAAACCCTGACGTCACGGTTTGCCCCACTTCCACGTTACGGGCAATCACAATGCCATTCACCGGCGAACGAATCACGGTGTATTTCAGATCCAAATCTGAGTTGGCTAATAAGGCCTGGGCCTGTTTGATCTGCGCTGCGGATACCTGAAGCTGAGCCGTCGCCCCTTCATACGCAGTGGTGGCCATATCCAACTCATTCTGCGAGACTAACTCACGCGAAAATAATTGCTGCGTCCGTTCCAGTTCCCGTTTTCGCTGGTCCAAATCTACACGGGCTTTGCTCCACATCGCCTTGGCATTGACCAGATTCGCGGCGGCCTGATCCCGTTTGGCCTGAAACAACGAGGGATCAATTCGGGCAATGATATCACCGGCTTTCACCACCGAATTGTAATCGGCATGAAGGCTGATAATTTTTCCGGTTACCTGAGCCCCGATCTGCACTGACGTCACCGGATTGATGGTGCCCGTGGCCCCGACCACGGATACAATTGAACCGCGTTCGACTGAAGCCGTCCGATATTCAACCGGGAGGCTGCCTCCCCCATTGGCCCAAAAATATCGCACCCCGACCAGCACCGCGATGAGCAGCATTCCCGTCAAAAGAATTTTCCGCATGTTCGACTTTACACCTTCCAACAATGAAGA